>CAYWTT010000126.1:0-8811 GCA_964461245.1 uncultured Prolixibacteraceae bacterium
AAGGAAAGAGATCTGGCCAAATATGCCGGTCCGGGTTACTGGAATGATCCGGATATGCTCGAAGTAGGCAATGGAGGCATGACAACTGAAGAGTACAAAACCCATTTCTCACTTTGGTGTATGCTGGCCGCACCTCTGATGGCGGGTAACGATCTGCGCAGTATGGATGAAGGAACGAAAGCCATTCTTACCAACCAGGAAATCATTGCCCTTGATCAGGATGCATTGGGCAAACAGGGATTCTGTTTCCGCGATAACGGTGACTATGAAATCTGGATCAAAAAACTGGATGGCAAGGAAAAGGCGGCCTGCCTGCTTAACCGGAGTGATGAAACTAAAACGGTTCAGGTCG
This sequence comes from uncultured Prolixibacteraceae bacterium, assembly GCA_964461245.1. GTDB lineage: Bacteria > Bacteroidota > Bacteroidia > Bacteroidales > Prolixibacteraceae > UBA1413. The sequence goes on from CAYWTT010000126.1 coordinate 353, forward strand.
ATTTCAGTGTTCTGCTGAAAGCGAATGATGATTACTGGTCGGTGGAACCATACAAACTGGAAGATTATAAAGTGCGTGACCTGTGGGAACACAAAGATCTCAAACTTCAGGGAAATACCATGAGTTTCGAACTGGCCCCGCATACCGTCAAGGTTTTCCGCTTTATCCATAAATAATCTGGACGGGAATCAAAACTGGCAAATCCCGGTATGTATGTCTTCATCGTGCCGGGATTTTTTTCTCTAGTTACCTTTTAAAGCTTTGCACCCAATGTTGAATTATGAATATCCACAAATTTATTAGCTAACAAACCATTCAAGAATAACCGGTATTTTCATGGCAGAAATATTTATCGGATCACAGACTGGATGCCAATGACAGATTATCATGATAACTAGAATGTTAAGCAGAGACAATTTTTCCATATTAATGATTTTAATAAGGTTAATTCTGCATTTCATTTTGAAGGTTTCTAATAAGGTTATTCTTTTTAAATAGGTGTTAAAATGCTGTTAACCTTATTTTTCCACTCCTACCTTAATAGAATGGAACAGCTAATCATACTTTTCACACAACCTTATTACCTTATCAGGTAAGAAACCATCGGTTTTTAACAATATACTTGACATTTCCTTATTAGGCTCATCCGCTCTAAAGTCTTTTATCCAATTCTCCTCCTTTTCCTGTCTCCATTTCACTTTTTTAATAAAAATCCTTTGGCAGGAACCGTTTCACCAGAAGCCAGCTTAAGAGGCAGAGTATTGTAATTGACAATCACACTTTCCCCGTTTCCGTAAAGCGTTTCATGGATTCCATTTCCCAGTTTCCGGTGTCCCTCCACAAATTCCAGCTGCAAGTGCTTCAGCTGCTGAAAATCGTCATATACCTGTTTTAATCCGCTGACGGCTGTTTTCAGTTCATCTGGAGAGCTGTACCGATAATCGCGGTTCCCGATCCAGTTTTTCCGTCCGCTACCTTCCATGTAAAAATGGCCGTAAAAATAAGCTGCCGGAATACCCCCGTATTCGATATTTTCAAGATACTCGTTTTCTCCGGGCAGGGAGTTGAATGTCCGGTTATCCAGGTTATAGGTAAGGAAACCATGATAAACGATGGCGTAAAGCGGAATATTCTCATCGAGGTATGGCAGTTCTGTCTGCGAGTACCCCTGCGGGTGGATGGAAGTGTAGAGGAAGCGGTCAAGCACGGCAGCTGTATAATCGAGCGGGCCTTCAGACTGCACTCCGCCAAACAAACTGTCAGAAAGCGCTAAAATCCGGTTGGCGGCCTCAGCATCCTGCCGCCTTGTTTCCATGTGACTGGGATCATAACAAGGAAGGGGACTGACCAGCGATAGCACATCGGTATAATGCAATCCCCTGAATCCCAATTCTCTTATTTGCAGTAGATCATGTTTGGCAAAAAGATCGTATGACCGGCTCAGACATTGCAGATAGCTTTGTCCTCCACCCCACTGGTCTCCTTTCCATAATTGTCCGTCTGCTTTTTTGCGAACGAACGATTCATCCCAGTTTTGGGCAATCCGGTAGGAATCCCAGTAACAGTTATGGGCCACAACCTGATAGCCCAGTGACTGCCCATAGTCCACCGTTTTGCGTAATTCTTCTTCTCCTCCCAAAGAGGGTTCAACGGGGAAAATCTGGGGATATCGTCCGTCATGTCCGCCTATATTCCAGCCCACCAGGCAAAATTCAGCCTGATTAATTCCCTGCCGGTGAAATTCATCAAAAATGTTGCGCACCTGGCTGAAAGTGAGAAATGCCCTTACCGGAGGTTCTGTTTCCAGCGTTTGCTCTTTGATTTCATAAGGCACCGGTTTGACCCCCAACCTCAAACGAACTTCCATTGCTTCAGCCGCATAGGCCAACTCAGGAGAACCGGCCATTCTCTGTTTGATTGGGCGAATCCCCCGGTGATCGAGGTTATATTGCCGGTAACATCTGCCGATCCCTGCCCAGGTTGCCTCGTCGTCTTCCAAAAAATGGTATTCCACGGTCAGGTCATCTGTCAATTGTTTTTCATCTCTGAACGACCGGAGAATAAACTCCGTATCGATCGAATAGAGTGGTTTGGCACCCCAACGGGTATGGATGCAAAACTGTGCATCGAACTGCCCGCTGGTCACGAATCCGGCAAATCCCGCTTTGCCCCGAACCATGCCGAATAAAGGCATGTTCATTCCGTTGGCGCTGTAGATGCGGTGTTTATATTCCCCCGGCTTTTTATTCCTGAAAAGGCAAATGGCACCCACCTCCTTTGGAAAAACCAGATACCCTTCTTCTCCCTCACAGGCAGCACCCAGGAAGGGTAAAAGCCTGATCGATCTGATCCGGGCTAAACCTGACTCTCTGATTTCATCCGCAGGCACATTTACAGTAAAAACATCTCCTTCTTCTTTCAATTCGATCCTGAATGACAGAGATGCCCCGGCTTGTGCACATTCAAGGTTATATCCGTTTTCACGGCGGCTTGGCCTGATCGTCCATTTATCGCCCGGAATAACAGCCTGCGACTCCACTTTCCCTTCGGCATTCCACCACGTAACAACAGCAAGGGTATCGGTCTGCCATTTCAGCTTAGGTTGGTTTTGCACAATGGAAAACAATCCTTCGGGTGATTTATCGCTCACATTGACCTTCATATGAACCTTTGTGGAACAGGCTGAAAGTGCACCCAGCAAAAAAACAAGAATCCACCGTGTTTTCATAGTTGTTTGGTTTACTCTGTTATAGACATTCAGCTTCTGCTGAATGGTATCCGGGAAACAGCGAAGTTTTATTGGTGAAAGATGCAAATATAGCTGAATGCAGATTAAAGCACTGCTTTTTCAGGTTTAATTACAATTTGACCCCGAAATGAGTATTACCCGATTGGATCAGATCGATCTCTTTTTCATGGAAATTTCCCGGTTGCCTTCCCGATCCAATAGCCATATCCCTGAAGGTGGAAGCCATGAAGAGGATTTCTCACCACTTTCTGATCCGACATCAATACATGGAAAGAGTGGTTTTCAAACAGACCGCTTCCGGCAAGGTTGACTTGTAAGGGAGTCTTTGATAAATTAATGACCGTCAGTATTTTTTCATCTCCTGAAGTGCGGAGATAGGCAACCACAGCCCCGGGTTGATCGTTGTCTATCCACTTTAGGTCACCATCCGTCAAAGTCGATTCTGCTTTTCTCATTAAACAGAGCTTGCGACAGAAATCCTTACGCATCTTACCTGCCAAACTGTGGGCACTATCCCAATTGACCGGCATTTTCCCGAATATACTATGACGGGCAGTGTCAGCTATTTCCTGTCCATTATATAGAAACGGGACTCCATCCATCGTAAAACACATTACCAGTGCCGCATTGACACCTGAAAATCCCCATGATCGTTCAATTCTGTTGTCCCATGCATCATTGGCAATGTCATGGTTATCGATGTATCTGATGAATCTTGCCCCTGCAGGACGGGCATCGGCCATTTCTTCCCATGTTTTCTTCAGATCTGCAGCAGTCTTCTTCCCTTCGTATACCGATTTGACCTGATTGAACCAGGTAAATGAATAATTGACATCAAAAGCTTTGATCTGATCTTCAGGTCTTTCTCCTTCGGATAACAAGGCTACATCAGGGCGGATTTTTTCCAACCGCTCCCGGGCTGTTTCCCAGAAGTCCAGGGGAATGCCATCCGCCACATCACAACGGAAACCGTCCACATCGAACTCTTTTACCCAATATTCCAGGTTTCTCCACAAATACTCCCGGAGCTCCGGATTATCAAAATTGAGGGCGGGAAAGTTCCAGGAGGCATTCAAAAAGTTACCGCTCTTGTCTCTTTTGATATAATCAGGATGTTCGCTGATGAAAACAGCTGACGGCCCGCAATGAAGATAAACCATGTCAAGCATTACCTTTAATCCCAGCCGGTGTGACTCCTCAATGAATGCTTTCAGATCACTGTCGGTCCCATATTCCGGATCAACATGATAAAAATCCATGATCCGGTAAGGATTTTTGGGATTATTCATGCCTGAAGCAATTTGCCGGCGACTCCAGTATCTGCGGTTGGTGTCGTTGTCGGCCGTAAAGACCGGGCACAAATAGACCACATTAACACCGATTTCCGCCACTTTTCTGAGCCTTGCCGTTGCTGCCGGTAAAGTTCCTTCAGCAGTGAAGGCCCGTGGCTGAATCTGGTACATAATGCCCTTTCTCACCCACTGTGGTGCTGTTTTTGCCCATGGTTTGTGAAAGGACAAAGCTGATGAAGTTTGTTGGCAATGAACTGTATAATATACAAGAAACATTAAAAAACCGGTGATGATCTTTTTCATGGATTCTGAGAACTAAAGTCAATGACTGGATTTCAAATTATCTCTGAAAGAATATTATTCAGTTTCATATCCTGCCAGTTGATGTTCCGGACAACAAGAATGCCAGCCGGCTTGAATTTTGCCGGTCCGTCAGAAACCATCCCCGTCCTGTTTCAGGGTAAATTCAGCCTGTTGCAGTTTACCGGCCTTGTCCTTCCAGGTTACCTTGTAGTTTCCTTTAAATCCCCGGAACCGGATGGTTCCGTCTTTATCCGGATTGAGCATCAGGTTGGTTTTCCATTCATGGTTGAACAGTTCATCCAGGGCATAGTAAACCGGTTTGGGATGTAGATCCTTCGTATACAATCCTGAAAAGGAAGGTTCACCGGCAGCCGCACCTCCATCGACCACATTCCACCAGGTAATGCCCATCACCGTGGGATAGCTGAACCAGAGCCGGTAAAGGTTTCTGGCTACTATAGCCTGAACCTTCATACCGGTTTCCGATTCATCGGGAGCTGAAACCGTTACTTCACTGATGTGAACCGGCCGTTCTGTATCAAGCAGGCAGTCGAGTACGGCATAATTCTTTTCCGGAGTTAGAATATCCGCCCCGTTGGCTATTTTCCGGGTCTCCTCCGGATTGAAAATATGCATTTGTACCCCCACATTATGGATCCGGATTCCTCTGTCGATCAAATCACGAACGATTTCAACGTATCGTTTTGATGGTCCCCCGTGAATATCACAGTCGTTGGTATTGAACTGAACCGATGCCGGAAAATATTTCATCGCCCACGAATAGGTTTTAAAGGTATAGTCATCAGGCATGATCCCCCGGTTGGCCTGATCGATCGATTCATTCACTACATCCCATCGCTGGACCCGGTCTTTATACCTTTCGGCCAGCTGACATACATGTGCTTCAAAGAGTTTTTCCATTTCTTTGCGGTCTTCCGGCATCCACCCAGGATGACCCCATCTCCGCATCCCGTAAATGATGGCATGACCGTTCATGTTAATCCCTTTGGATTCGCAAAAGGATACTACCGGATCGGTCGCCGGTCGCCGGTATTCATATGAACTGCCGGCTTCAAACCGGGGTTTCCCTTTTTCCGGTTCCAGGGTCTTCCAGTAAAACGGGACAGTAGCTGCATTAAAGAGCGTACCGTACGTGTCTTCATATCGTTTATTCTTTTCCGGCGTTTTCAAATCACCGAAAAGAAAAATATTCCCCCCGAACAGGAATTGATGTCCCGTCTGCTCCACTTTTACCTGGGTCCCTTTCTTTACGCTTTTCAGGACACAGATGGCGTCCGCTTTCCGGTTTTTATCTATGTCACGGTCGATCTTTGCCTGCACTTCCGGGTTCCAGAATTTCAGGTATGTTTCGCTCATCACGGAACGCTCCTGTCCGCTGATCTCTGTCTGTGGTTTTTCTCCTGCTGTCCGGGAATCCTGCGCAGTCAGCTGATAACAGCACAATACAAATGCCAGAATCCATAATGGTTTTCGATTCATCTCAGTCTCTAATGTAACTTGTTCTATACTTATTTTTCGTTCACGTAAATATACCTCCTTAAATCCACCCCTCTTTTTGTGAAGAGATGGGAATGGGGTGAGCAGGTTTGATTTATTCCCTTTGTTTTTAATGGGGCGGAATTTTTCACTTTAGTGAATGGCTAAAAATTCTTAGAGAGTTTATATTAATCCCGGAATTTCGTGGTAAAGACTGAATCCCGGGATTGTCGCCGTCTATTTCACTCCGTCGCCGTCCTGCTTCAGATAAAACTCAGCCTGCTGAATTTTGCCGGATTGGTCTTTCCAGCTCAGGCGGTACTTGCCTTTAAATCCGCGGAATTTAAGTGCGCCTTCCTTGTCAGTTTTCAGGGTCGCATTGGTTTTCCATTCATGATTAATGAGCTGGTCCAGCGCAAAAAAGGAAGGTTTGGGTTCCATGTTGCGGGTAAAAAGCCCAGAAATGGTGGGTTCTCCGGGTGCCCCACAGTCGTCTACCACATTCCACCAGGTAATTCCCATCATGGGTTTGATGCTGAACCACAGCCGGTAGAGGTTTCTGGCAATGACCGCCTGAATCTGCTGCCCACGTTCATCATTCCCCGGAGAGGTAATGGTAATTTCACTTAAATGGATCGGTAATCCTGCCTGTGATATGATTTCCATCTTTTTCCATACCTGATCGGGACTTTCAATGAGTTTTCCTTCAGCAATATCGAGGCATTGCTGGGGATTGAACAGATGCATCTGTGAACCCATTATATCAATGCGGCAACCGTGTGCCAGCAAATCTTTCACCTGGTTGGCGTAGTTCTCATTGTTTGCGTAATCGTTGATGTTCAGTTTGACGTTTTTCGGGAAAACACGGTCAGCAGATTTGAATGTATTGTAGGTGTAATCTCCGGGCATCAGTCCGTATGAACTTTTGCAAGCTACATCACCGGTAACACTGTTCCCATGAAAATCAACAGCACTTTCATTGACTACATCCCAGCTTTTCAGGCGGTCGCCGTAATAATCGGCAATTTCAACTACCCTTTTTTCGAACAGACGGTTCATTTCCTGGAAATAGACGGGTGCCAGTTCTGCAATCTGAGCAGGGGTAAGTTTGTCAAGCTCTTCCTTACTCAGCTTGTTCAGTTTTTCTTTTTCCGCAGGCGGACAGAACTGGTCAAAAAGCCATTCCGGGTGCTGCCATTTGCGGTTACCCCAGATCAAATTATGGCCATGCAGGCGGATCCCTTTGCTTTCACAAAAGGAAACCACCTGGTCGGTTGACGGACGCCGCCAATGGGGTTCTTCTTTCGGTTCTTTCACGCTGTTCCAGTATTTCTCCGTATCCCAGTATTCTTCCCGGAAACGGGGCCGGTTGGGCTGCATTTCAAATTTCTTCCAGTAAAAAGCAATTGTAGCCGAATTGAACAGCGTTCCGTACAAATCTTTATATTTCTGGTTCCGTTCTTTCGTTCCCAGCTGGTTAAAATTGAAAATGTGGGCGCCAAAGATGAAATCATGTGAAAGTTGCTCTACCTTCACTTCTGTACCTTTCGGCACTCCTTTTAGCATGCAGACTGCATCGGCTTTGCGGTTCTGCTCGATATCCCTGTCAATTCTGGCCTGAACTTCCGGATTCCAAAGTTTCCAGTAAGCTTCACTCATTACATTGTTATTCAGGTTGCTGCTTCCTTTTCCGGTAGCCGAGTGAACGGGTGCCTGGGCTTCTGAGTAGCTAATAAACACTGAAGAAATGATAAGAAAAAAAAGTAACCGGTTCATAGTCATTTATTTATGGATTAATAATTCTATTCATTTCTTTTCTGTAGTATCCAGTTCCCCGGAAAATCCGAGGTGCACCCGTCCAATCCAGGGATAGGTGTTATTGGCCCCGGCATTTCCGGTCAGGATTTTCACAGCTACGGTCCCATGGGGAAACGACGGCACTTCGTAAGTATATTTATCCATAGGATTGTCCTTATCCCCGGAAATTTGGCTGGGATATCCTTCCCTGAAAATTTTTATCATCGCCCCTTTCGGAAGATTTTGCCAGGAATTACCATCGGTAGAATATTGAATGCCTACATTTTCTGCTGTGTCGCAAAATGAAATGATTTCAATCCAATTGATGGCGCCGGCTTTATAGACCATTTCACCCGTTCCGCTTCCGGGTATCCTTTCGGCCTGGAAAAGTTCTTCTTCGGTCTGCCTCAGCCTTGGCCAGGTTTCAGAGCTGATCTGAAGGTTGGGCGATTCCGAATACGTCAGGGTAAAGTCACTGAGGTTATCCATTACCATCTTGGTGTTGACGGTTACCGGACCGATTATGTTGGAAGGAGCTGAAAGGCCTGACTCATTTTTTCCGGTCACGCGGTAATAATAGGCTTTGCCGGGGACAGCCCCTGAGTCGCTGAACATTGGATAAAAATAAAGGCTAAAACCAATGTCGAAGTCGCCGCTGATATTTTCCCAAGGGCCGTCTGGTGAGATCGCTCTTTCCACAATATAATACCTTGCCCCTGGTGAGCATCTCCATTTTAATGCAGCTGCGTCGCTCCAGGCTTTCATAAAGATAGGGAGCATCGGTCGGGGCGGGCAATGGAGGCGTTTTGAGTCCTCTGATT
>CAYWTT010000127.1:0-8758 GCA_964461245.1 uncultured Prolixibacteraceae bacterium
TTTACACCCAGACGCACTCGGGAATGAGGAATCAATTCTCAAGAGTTTTCATTAAAACCGGCAAACTTGACAAAAAATATGGTAATCTCCTGACTCAGCTTTATGATTGGAGACAAAAAGGTGATTATGAGAATTTGTATGATTTTACAGCTGACTCGGTAAATCAGCTATTCGAACCGGTTAAGGAAATGCTTGAAACCATTGAATTCGAAATAAATAAATATTGGTTATGACTGCTTCGGAATTAATCAGGTTACTTCAGGAATTCCCTTCTGATACAAAAATTGTGGTAAGGGGATACGAGGATGGTTATAACGACATTTTAAAACTAAGACAAGTAAAAATCAAATATAATCCCGATGCGGCCTGATATTACGGAGTATATTCCGATAACAGAGACCCTGATGCTATCGACGCGATCGATCTTTACGGCGAAAACTCTAATGAGAACGAATAACCCTTCCTGAGAAAAAAAAGTTGCATCTTTCAACTGTCAGGGGAGCTTTTATTAAGATAACGCGCTGAAATACAGTGCATTATCTTTCTATCAAGAGAAGTTTCAACACATTTCTCCTTTTTGTCAGGTTTAATTTTCTCTTGATTTTTTTGTTTTTCGCTGTTACTCTAAAACTTCCACTCTCAAATACAATTATCAAAACAAAAATTCAAAAATAAATACCAAGAATAATATTCTTGGGAGATATTCAGGAATGTCAAATTCCGGGAAAGCCCCTGAGAAAGTGATACCTCGTAATTCTTCAAGCTAATTTGTAGGTTTGGTTGTCTGAAAGCCTATGCTCTTGATTACACTGACTCCTTATATTGGTTTTTATGGGGTTTCAGGCAATAACCTGGTTGAAAATGGGAGCTTTTCTGATTCCTTAATTGCCCGTTGTGAATGTTTCTCAAGTGTTTCTATTGTGAACATGATGGTAACTTCGTCAGATACTAGAATCCTTTAATTAATACCTTAATATCTTGTGTATTACATTGGAAATGCTTACATTTCGTAAAAATAATTATTAAATAAAAAAATGAAAGCAATTCAAACCGTCAAAGTCATGGCTGTTATCGCCGGAATAATCGTTTTGATCCCTGTACTTCATGGTACGTCGAAAGGACAATCTTCCCCATCCCCGACTGCCGGAGGTTCAGTCGTCCTCGCCAAATGCAATTCATGGGTATCTTATATGATTAGTAAGGATTGCGCATATACCAAAATTGAAAATATTGGTCAGAGAAAAGTTAATGGCGTTTATGATAAAGCTCGCGTTGATATTACTATTGGATCAACCACTCAATCGGTACAGATTGAATATGGTAAGTCAATCACCCGGGGCACAGAACTGATCGGAACAACAATGATTAAAATCATGAATATTGAGAAGGGGGTAGGCGGCAAGCTTTGTAGCCAACGCGGGCCGGGTGACTCCGATGTGAGGGTATATATACCGGCCAATGTGTCCAATATTCAATGGGGCAACTTACCAACCCAAGATAGTTGTGATGTTTGTGGCGTCAGTTTTATTCCAAGAGCGGAATAATCATGAACTGTGCTGTTTATTGGTGCAATCGTTGTCATATTTTTTAGAAATAAATTCTATTCCTATAAACGGATATCCATCGAATATTTTCGGAAATGGTTAAAAGTAATGGGAAAGAGATTGTTTCTATTTCCGGGATAGTATAAAAGTTGCAACTTTCAACTACTTGGGGAGCCACCCGAGGCCGGAATCATTCCGGCTTTTTTATTGATCCTTTTCCAACTCTTTTTCCAAAGCCTGTTTAATCATCTGATTCAGTGTAATGCCTTTAACCATGGCTGAATGAGCAGCCTTTTTATGTAAATTCCTTCGCTTGCCTTGCTGGCATTGAATTAAACCGGAACGGGAGTCGCATTCTGACTAAGTTCAGTAAATTCACCTGGCAACTTCTGAATGAACATCTCCTCTACTATTTATTCTTCGTATATGAATGAGAAATGTGATTCTTTTGCAGGTGAGCTTCGATGTCAGAGGTTATGATGTAAATCTTCCTTCCTAACCTCGAATGGGGAATATTTCATTTTTCAGTTTATTTTCAGGTGTTTTTGGGCAGACCTTATTTGCATCATTGCTGAACATGGTGCCATCCGGTAATAATGCTTTTGAAATTGGCGAAGGGATTCTTTCCGACAGATGCGGCATACAAGTGTATGACCAGAAATAGGGAGACCAGGAACCCGAGCATGGAATGAAAAACAGCCGTCAGGGAAATGCCGTTGAATCCAAATGTCTTTTCGACTATCATCTCAGGTAACATGAGTGCCAATCCTGTAAATATCAAAAAAGGCATGAACAGGTACATGATGATGGTATAGAAAAATTTCTGGAGCGGATTGAATTTCTTATGGGAAGAAAGCGGAAAAGGTGGTTTTTCATTCCTGAACATACCCACCAGATAATAACGGCTTTGTTTCATAATTTTTTTTCCCCAAACCTTTCAATTTAATCTGGTATTGAAAGCCATTGGGAGTCAGGATATTACCAAGAATAAATAATATGTAACTCAATGTTACTGTAAAACCGGCGATATTGTGAAATATTACTGCAGATTTGAAATCAATAAGTGTAAAAGCTCCGCTCCAATGCAACGAAATTCCGGTTATGATCAGGATAAGAATCCCGAGGGCATTTATTCCATGCCAAATGCGCAGCCACACCGGATAAAAATACATCTTTTCAGTAATCATAAAATTATACTATTTGAGGATGCGAAAGATTATATGGATGATGATGCCTGCAAGAACTACAAGCAGGATTAAAATACTCAGCGTTTTCAGAAAAGGATTCTGATTTGCTCCGATAACATACGATTCGTTTATTCCCAAAGCATTCAGCGTTCCTTTTTTCAACTTCAACTGAAGATTTTGATATTTATAGAGGGAGGCCTTCAGAACGGAATTGGAAGAGTGACATTCTTCGCAGTTTTGTCTGGCATCCTCTCCGGGCAGAATATGATGTGAAACCAAAAGTTTGTCAGCAACCTGGGTGTGACATTCGATACAACGGACATTCCTGAAATGAAGCTCCTGGTTGGGAAGCCATTCATGTATTTTTTCCAAGGGCTGCTGTCTGGTATCTGATAAAAGGTTGAAACGGGTGGCGTTGCCATGGCAGGTGAGGCAAATGCCGTTATTGTAGGTAACTATCTCTTTTACCTCAGTACTGTTTCGGGCAACAGCTTTATAATAGTGCTGGTTATGACATTTGGAACAGTCGAACTTTTCACCGAAACGGATGAAATGAACACTCTTTTGAAATTCTTTATCTATCCTTTCAAACTGGTAACCGGCATAGGCAACCTCTCCGCCATGGCAATCGAGGCAATTAGCCATGGGCATCATTTTCAGTTCACCGGCATGCGGATAGGTTTCATAATCAGAGGAGTGACAATCAGTACAGTTGAATGAATGGTGAACCCCTGTGACTAACTGCACGGTATCAAGAATAAAGAAAGGATTCATCGGTTTCCTGACCGATTGACGGGTAAGTGTGTTTGTAAAGGAATAGGAGGACTGTCCGTGGCATTTCAAACAGCGCCTTGCGCCTGTATTTAAAGAATCGGCTTCACCTCCCCGGGAGGTAATTATTGCTGAAAGAAATACAATCAGGAGCAAATTAAATTTCAGGTTGAACATATCCGATGAAATTTATAGAGGAAGAGTTCCCCGGATTGAGAATACAACCTCTCTCTTTTTGGGAAATCACTTAAGTTTTCGAATGTAGGAAACAATATTCCACCGGTCTTCTTCATCCGGGATCTTCTTCTCGAAATTTGGCATCTCACCTCTGCCGATAAATGACTCATAATAAATTGCACCATCGGTTTGTGACTGGAATTCAGGCGATTTGAAAATGCCGGGGAAAGTTTTTAAATTGGCTGATTTGGGGCCATCTCCCAGGCCAACATTACCATGGCAGGATTTACAATGAACAGCCCAAAGCATTTTCCCCTGATTTTCATCACTTGCTTCTGCCATTTTTTTGGTTTTGTACTCAGCAGGTATGGTCCAGGGTTCTCTCTTTTTTTGATCCTGAAAAACCAAAAAAGACGTCAGGGATACACCCCAAAGAACCAACAGGAAAATAATTGGCAGATGACTTGTTTTCATAATAATCAGTATTTTCTGTTTTTCACATTAAAAATTCCATAACCTGGTGATGACAAAACCGATACCAAAGCCTTTCCTGGTCCAGTCACGCTGATTGAACATGATCTGGTCCTGTGGGATGATCCCATCAGCTGAACCCACGTATATCTGAAACACATGGGCAGTGGTAGCTATCTCTATCCCACATGCCAGATTGGGTTTAGGTGGATCAATCCATGTGGTCTGTTCTGAAAGAGCTTTGATTTTCAAGGGTATATCAGCACAGAAGATAAGAGAACCCTGTGGTGAGAATTTAATCCTGCCTCCAAAATGAACTCCTGCTTTGTCATGATCCCCAATGGAATCTGCAAGATTGTAATGGGTAAAACTGGCAGCAGCCTGAAGCGTCAGTCTGTCATTGAATTTCCGGCCGACAATCAACTGTGAAAAATACGATAACCTGTCGGCAGGCCGGAAAGCGTAGTTCCGGGATGAGGAATGATCAGAACCTGAACGGGAATAATTCAATGATTCGAAATAGGTGTTGCTTTTCCCGTCAACAGCCAGTGTTCCCAGTAAGGTAACCGATACCGGCACCTTGTTTTTCCGGGTCTGTTCCAGAATGGTCCATTTTGCACCGAAGTCATTGTACATATTCTTTTTTGTTACCCCCCAGCCAATCTGGAAGTTTTTCAGGGGAACATAGTTTAATCCAAGGCGGATATTTGAACCGGCAGCGTAGAGGCCAAACAAGTCAGAAATGCCGTTGGAAACCGTTCCGAATTTATGCTGTATTACAAATTCCAGCGTGTTCTTAAACGGAATAAAAGAGGTCTGGTTGTCTATCAGATAGCTGCTTGCCCAGGAAGATTTTACCGGTTTATCTTTTTCGCTGACCACAGAAACAGCCGTACTGTCCTGTGCCCGGGAATAAGAGATCACGCACAGCAACAACACTATTACCAGAAAAATTTTATTCATATCTGCATTGATTAATTTGGCCTTAATTGTTTTTGGCTCCCTGCCGAATCCAGGTAAGGATTAATGCGGCCTGTGCCGTTGTCACAGTTTTATGCCCCCCGGATCCGCCACCCGGGACGATCATTCTGTACAACAGACTTTGGGAGGGTGAAGCGATGTTGATATATTTTGATTTGTTGATCTGAACATAAGCACTACCGGAAGTCAGATTCGGGGATTTACCCCCTGATTTATGACACGAAATACAGTTGTCATTGAAAATGGGCTGAATCTGAGTGGCAAAACTCACACCCGGTATAGCAGTGGTATCTTTTATCCCGGTGGTATCATCGGTTTCCGGAATATTTGATACAACATGATCGTAAAGGCAACCCTCTGTTGCTGTTGCCAGCATCAGGAGGAAAATGACTTTTTTAATGATGTCCATATTTTAAAGAATTAGGATATGTAAAAAACAAGAAGAAATATTTCCCCCGATATATAGAAATATAAATATATATAAATATATCTATCAATACAATTAACGGGATTAAAATCTTCATATTGTGTGCTTCGAAACAAAATCTCAGGAATTCATCTGATTCTCTGGTCTTACGGTGCAGGCATTCCAGCTCCCCCGACCTATACATGTGGGGTACACGGAGAATATTCCAGCTTCTATTCTTCAGTGAACTATATTTTCGGTAGGTTAAAATTGTCTTTTCTGCTAAAATAACCTAAGGTGGAAAGTAGGAACAGCCTTTGGTAACATTAAAAAGATGGACCATACCAATTCACAGGTGGCCACTTTTGTATCCGAAATTACAGCTTCCTGGATAAAATATCTTGGATACAAATTTAACAATTGAAATGCGCATGATACTCCTGAAATTGTAAAGGTTTTTGACTTTCAGTCTGGTCAATTTGCTCCAGATGGAGATTTTCAGTTTTTACCGTTTTTCCCGGGACACATTAAAAAATCTGAAAATAATAACCTATATTAGGATTTAATTGTATTCAAGAATCATCTTTTTCAGAACAGGTAACAAAATAAAAATTGTTCTAAACATGAAAACACCTGGTATTGCTTTCCCGGTCGTAAACATAGTAATTGTCACATTATTCACTGCTTGCTCTGTATTGGAAAAATCCTCACAACATGGTTTTGAAAACGGGTATTATAAATTCAAATCCAATAATCTACTGGCAGGTAAAGTATATGTGCAAATGGATGACAAAGAGGTGGAGGTTTATAAAAGCGAGCAAAATATTCTGGAAAACCTGCCCTACCATATAAACCTAGCAGACACTGATTCAATTTCAGGACCAATGAAGTTTACGAGGAAAAGCCTGGATATTGACCTGACAACCATTCTGCTCAAGTATCGGCCATCGGTCAACGATAGGCCAGCTCAAATGATCACCGATTTCAACATAGCTTTGTACGCTGGGTGGCGGCATGATACCTATATCCTTAATAAAGAGTTGGATCCGCTTAAAAAACCTAAAACCAGTATAAAGGCAAAGGGATATGATTTTGGTGTTTTTTGCGGACCCGGAACAACTGTAATAAATTCATTTTCAACTGGAAACAAAACAGAAAGTGAATATAACGGCATGATTTTGCAATATGGACTAGCCGGATTTCTGGAATCTAATATGGCCAGTTTCGGAATAGCTGTGGGTTACGATTTTCTTATGAATCCCGACAGAAAAATATGGATATATACAAGGAAACCCTGGGTTGGACTCATAATCGGTATTGCGTTAAATTAATCGTAAAAAGGAGTTGTTTTGACCTCTTCACATATGTTAAATAACTCAATAGACTTTACTGGCGTTATACAAAACCTGATCTGGATTGGTAAAACGAGGTCCCATTGAAACGAGTTCAATACCGTTGGTAAGTTCCACCAAAGCAGTTCAGGGGTTACGGAAGTTTTATCGGCATAAGTTTGAAAAAATGGCCGAATCAATGAAATCTCTCTGGCTGGGAAGCCGGAGGCATGCGTCTGACCCTCATCACCAGAGTGGATTACATGTTTAAAAGATGAACCTGATTAACTTAAAATTTGAAAAACCAGCTCATCACCGGCAGTGGCATCGGCATAAGTTCACCTTCAGCGGCCAGGGCTCCGAATCCGAACTGCAGGGAGCTTCTTTTTTGCGGCCGTGTAAACCTCAGCCCGGGCATTAATATGGAAAAAGCAGGATCTCTCAAATAGATGAAGGTATCAAACACAAAAAAAACATCCCTTCCAATCCTGAACAAACAGGACGGGGAAAGCAGAGGTGCGGAACTTTGTCCATCAGGGGATGTGATCCAGGCATAGCCACCTGATAAGGTAAAATTGTTCGTATAATTACCAACTGTAATACACCCGTAGGGAAGAATGCCCCCCGAGCTCATCTCAGCCCAGCTTAATGTTCCTGCCAGCAAACCAACACCGACATGAAAATTTGCATCTGCGTCAAAGGATAGTTTGAACGATCCGACTATCGGTATAGCTAACCAGCTTGTCATAATTCCCAATGAAACATGATTGGTCACTCCAAAATGGACTTCAGGCCCGTAAAAGCTGAACATGTAATACCTGTCTCCCTTGGCAAGGGATAGACCGTTTGTTGTCAGGAAATAACGCGTAGCAAAAAGCTCCGAATTCTTGCTTGTTTCCTTGATGGATTTTATACTGCTGATTTCATGAAGAGGTATATATAACCGCCCCATTTTTTCAGTCTCAATAAGTATCTCCCTTTCGTTTCTGGACAGGATAATCCCGGTATATGTAGAACCGTCATTTTTAATAACAATGACTTTCTGTTGTGTTGTATCCTGAAGATTCTGGAATGGTGTGGCCTGTAGCTGTTCTACTGGGTTGTGCTTTTCATTCTGAAAAACAACATCCTGTTTCTGATATACCGCATCCCGGGGATGTGCGTTTAGTATGGAGGATGTTACCAATATTCCTGTCAGTAACAATGCCATGATCTGCATTTTCATAATACTGAAGATTAATGGATTATATTATGGAAGTTACAATAATAAAGCGACAACTCCAAATTAATTTTATGAACTCCGGAACAGTATTAAAGGAAGTAAAAATTAATGCTTTGTCTCATTGTGATAACTATGATCAATATTTCACAACAACCAAAGAACCTTTTAAAGACCATGAAGAGATTACGAATCCCGGCGGCATGGCCAGTACGATAAATCCGAATACGGCAAAACTCAAGGTTAACAGTAAAAACTATATAATCTGATATGGATATCACAAATAATTCAGATGAGAAGGTTGCAACTTTTAATAGTCAGGAGAGATGGAAAGCGTACTGACTATCAGTGAATTTCAGGAATTAAATTTCGCATTTTGGGCTGAAATCATTTTAAATGAAGGTATAAACATATAATTAGAATGAATACAATGTTTTCAGCAGTGCGTTTGTATCCGGAATCATTGATCATTTGGATGTTTTTGGGGCTTAGAAAAAAATGGAGCAAAGTGCTATCTGTTCAAATCCATTAATTGATTTTATAACTACTTTTATGTTTTCTATTTTTTCCGGATAATCTAAAGAAAGCTGCTTATAGTGAATCGTCTAGGAGGAATTTGAATACGGGAAATGGATCCAATACAATTGAGCTGGTTAAAGCACGGGCTTGTT
>CAYWTT010000128.1:0-8752 GCA_964461245.1 uncultured Prolixibacteraceae bacterium
GTTGATCCGGATTGAAACAAAAGCCGGTCATGGATCTGGTAAACCGATCAAAAAAGTCATTGAGGAATATACCGATCTCTGGGCATTTACTTTTTATCATCTGGGGATGCGGCCATGCTCCCAAAATCCGGCGAAGTACGTACAAAAGGTGCTCTAAATTCATTCACGATTAAAATGAATCCAAGCTATCTTCCCTATCTCCGCAGGAATCTGTCTACTTCGGATCAGAATCAAGAACCGGGCAATTTCGGATTTAAGTAAATAAAATATGGACATCGAATGGATTTGCGATTTTTGGTAATTGAAGGAAATATCGGGGCCGGTAAAACCACCCTGGCTACGAAGTTAAGCCGGGAGCTTGATGCAAAACTGGTGCTGGAGCAATTTGCCGATAATCCTTTCCTGCCGAAGTTTTATGCCGACAAGGAGAAGTACTCCTTTCCGCTGGAACTTTCATTTCTGGCCGACCGGTACAGCCAGATCAAAAGAGAGGTCCTACAGCCTGAATTATTTCGTTCGATGCTTGTCTCCGATTACTATTTCACCAAGTCAGCCATATTTGCCCGGAACACCCTGCAGGAGGATGAGTACAGGCTGTTTCGCAGGTTGTTCAATATTGTCTTTGAATCACTGCCCAAGCCCGATCTTTACGTGTACCTGTACCTCACCACGGATAACCTGATGAAGAACATCCGCAAGAGAGGAAGAGAGTATGAACAGCAGATGGATCCTACATATCTTGAAACCATCCAGCAGGGATATTTTGAATATTTCAGGCAGGTCACCACATTCCCGGTTGTGATTATAGATACCAACAAGATTGATTTTGTGGAAAACCAGGAGGATTATACCCTTTTGAAGAATTCGATCCTTCATTCTGAATTTAAACCGGGGATTAACAGGATATTGATTCCGTGATGAGATATTCCTTCCCTGGATAAACCCATTTGATCTATTTATATAAACCAAAACAAAATAATTATCATGAAAGAACTTTCAAAAAAAATCGCAGTTTTTGGGCTGGCCCTGGCTTTATTACCCGGATGTGCCAGCCTGGAAAAAATGAAAAAAAATGCCGGTCAGATAAGGTATAAGGTAATGCCGGAAATATTGGAAACTCATGGTGGCAAAGTAGACATTGCCATCAACGGGATATTCCCGCCAAAATATTTCATCAGGAAAGCCAAAATGGTTACCACACCGGTTATGGTGTATGACGGAGGAGAGACCAAACTGCCTGTGATTACGTTACAGGGCACCAAAGTCCCCGACAACAACAAGGAGATCAGTTTCGAAACCGGCGGGAATTACAGCTACAAACAGAACATTCCGTACCAGGAGGCCATGCGTTCTTCCGAACTGGTGATCAGGGCACAAATCGGATTAGGTAAAAAAACAATCGACCTTGATCCGGTACCCGTTGCCAGGGGAGTTTTGGCCACCAGCACCCTGATGGCCAATATACCGAAACCGGTGTTGGGAATCAGAAGAGAGGCCAATACAACCGGCAAATATGACCCGGCGATTGATCCTTTCCAGCGGATCGTGCCTGACGAAATGATAGCCGACATAACCTATCTGATCAACAGCGCCGACCTTCGCAAGGAAGAAAAGAAAGCTGCCGATGTGAAAGAGTTTATCGACTACACCAAAAGTGCAGACAAAGACAGCCGGAAAGAGGTAAAGAAAGTGGAAATCACGGCCTATGCCTCCCCTGATGGAACCCTCGATATCAATGCAGACCTGGCTGCAAAAAGGGAAAAAGTCTCTACTGCCTTTGTGGAAGAAGAGTTGAAAAAAACAGAGGTGATCAATAAATTAAGGACAAAATACACTCCTGAAGATTGGGAAGGATTTAAGCAGATGATGGAAACCTCCAATATTCAGGACAAAGAACTGATTCTGCGGGTTCTATCGATGTATTCCGATCCGGAGGTCCGGGAAAGGGAGATCCGGAACCTCTCTTCCACCTTCACCCAGATAGCCGAAGAGGTTTTGCCCAAATTAAGGAGGGCCAAGCTGATGACTTCTGTGAACATCATCGGGAAAACAGATGAAGAGATTATCGCCATTGCTGAATCCAACCCGGGATCTCTAAACCAGGCGGAGCTTCTGTATGCAGCCTCTCTCACCGATGATCCGGAAAAGAAGCTGAAAATATATGATGCCTTCAGCCAGGTGTATCCGTCCGACTGGAGAGGTCCCAACAACACTGGGGTAATCCTTGCTCAACAATACAAATATACGGAAGCCAAACCCTGGTTTGAAAAGGCTGAAAAACTGAAGAACAATGAACCGGTCGTAAAAAACAACCTGGGAACGGTTGCTCTTTTTGAAAATGATCTCAGGAAGGCAGAAGAGTATTTCGGGGCTGCAGCAGGTTCAGGAAATGAAGTGAATTATAATCTGGGACTGTTGTACATCTGTAAGGGAGATTATAACCATGCAAACCAGTATTTCGGAAGCATGACCGATCCCAATACAGCACTGGTCAAGCTTCTTTCAGGAAATTACAACGGTGCGCTCAGGGATCTCGAGAATTTTGACAAACCCGGATGTTACCTGAAGGAGTATCTGAAAGCCATCATTGGGGCCCGCACCAACAATGACAAGCTCTTTTATGAAAGCCTTACTGCAGCTATGAAACTCAATCCATCCTGGAAAACAAGAGCCAGAACTGACCTTGAATTTGCCAAATACTTCGACAAAGCCAATTTTAAGGAGATCACCAAATAGAATGAAAGAGATCAATTCGTATATTGAAGAAAACAAAAGCCGGTTTCTGGAGGAACTTTTCGGACTTATCCGCATACCCTCGGTCAGTTCCCTTTCCGAGCATAAACCCGACATGCTCAGGGCTGCCGAATACTGGAAGAGACTATTAATGGAGGCAGGAACCGACCGGGCTGAGGTTTATCAAACTCCCGGGAATCCGGTCACCTATGGGGAAAAGATCATCGATCCCGCCCTGCCCACCATTTTGGTATACGGCCACATGGATGTGATGCCCGTCGATCCTCCGGAAAAGTGGATCACGCCACCGTTTGAACCGGTGATCAGGGACGGAAAGATTTTTGCCCGCGGTGCCGATGATGACAAAGGCCAGGGAATGATGCACGCCAAAGCTTTTGAGCTGATGGTTCGAACAGGAACTTTACCGTGCAACGTAAAATTCATGATCGAAGGGGAAGAAGAAATTGGCTCGGTCAACCTGGGAAAATGGTGTGAAGAACACAAGGAAATGCTCAAGTCGGACATTATCCTGGTATCCGATACCTCCATGATCGCTCCGCATATTCCGAGCATCACCACCGGATTGAGGGGACTAGCTTATTGGCAGGTGGAGGTCACCGGTCCTTCACGCGATCTCCATTCAGGTTTGTTCGGCGGAGCAGTAGACAATCCGGTCA
Source organism: uncultured Prolixibacteraceae bacterium (assembly GCA_964461245.1). Classification (GTDB taxonomy): domain Bacteria; phylum Bacteroidota; class Bacteroidia; order Bacteroidales; family Prolixibacteraceae; genus UBA1413. The sequence continues at coordinate 3,411 of CAYWTT010000128.1, forward strand.
ATGTCCTTTGTAAAATGATTGCCCGGATGACCGATGAAAACGGGCGCATCACCATCCCGGGATTTTATGACGACGTGATGGAGGTTTCCAAGGAAGAAAGGGCCATGCTGGCCAGGGCTCCCTTTGATCTGAATGCATACCGGAAGGCGCTGGATCTGGAAGAAGTGGCGGGCGAGACCGGATATACCACGACCGAGCGGACTGGCATCAGGCCTTCGTTCGATGTTTGCGGCATCTGGGGAGGTTACACCGGTGAGGGAGCAAAAACCGTATTGCCTTCCAAAGCCTTTGCCAAAATCTCCTCTCGCCTGGTTCCGCACCAGGATCACCTGAAAATTGCTGACCTGTTCAAAGTTCACTTTGAATCAATTGCCCCGCCAACCGTCAAAGTGGAGGTAACTTCCCTGCATGGCGGACAGAGTTACGTTTGTCCGTTAGATTTGCCTGCATACAAGGCAGCCGAAAAAGCCTATCTGGAAGTATACGGGATCCCTCCTGTGCCTACCCGGTCAGGAGGAAGCATTCCCGTAATCTCCACATTCGAAAAGGTGCTGGGAGTCAAATCGGTTTTAATGGGATTCGGGCTGGAGTCAGATGCCATCCACTCTCCCAACGAAAACTTTCCTTTAGAGCAGTTCTTCAACGGAATCCGGGTGATCACCCTGTTCTATCAATATTTCGCTGAACTTAACCGGACGATTTGAAGGTATAGGGTTAAAAAAAACACCAGGGCATGCAAAATGATTTTTGGCCCTGGTGTCATTTTTTTGAATTGTTTATTAATTTTCTGATGCCAGCTTCAGTGCTTCGGTAGTGGTGTAGTACTTGACAATCATATTGGGCACTTCCCATTCAGGCAAACTTCCCTTCACCAGGTAGCTTAGATATTTTTCCGTAACCTGGCCGAAATGGGATTCATGGCCTTTCCTCAGTTCAGCGGGAATTTCCACAGTCCAGATCCGGTCACCCGATTTAACCAGTTTGATCCCGGGATATGTGGAAGCCAGAACCTGGTCGACGGCTTTGGTCAGTTTTTGTTCAAACATATTTGCATCCTGATTGGGCAGGGCTTCAACATACAAAGTTGGAATATAGCCTTGTTCGGCACCTTGCCGTATAATCACGTTGCAGTTGGATCCCCTCATGATACTGAAGTGAGTATCACCGGTCCCCTCAGGCGCTTCAAAGTTCCAGATTACAGAAACCCTGGCACAGACACCACGCAGTTTGTAATTGATCTCCCCGTTACTGAAAACCTTCAGGATCTTGTTCTCCACATTCTTTTGCAAAAATTCAGGATATTGATCCAAGCCGGTTACTTTTCTGAACATATCCTGGGTCAGATCCGTACTCCAGTGCCGGGCTGAAACCATCTCCACATCCTCCTTTTTAAGCTTACTTTCGGGAAAAGCTTCCCACTGGACCAGGTCAACCAGATGGGTAGTCACATCCACGATCCCCTCCCCCTGCTGTGCTGTATCAAAAAACCAGGCGGGTCTTTTTAATGGGGATCCCGAAACCATCTTGCTGAAATGATGGACACTCTCTTTGGTCACAGCCGGTTCTTCCGGTGTACCTGTCAGCAACTTTCCAAAGATATCCTCCATCCTTGAAATTTCCCTCTGAAGAATGGTGGTTATCTCATAACGTTCGGTCATGATATCGTAAAGCAACACCTTTTTTTCGGCTGCCCTGGCAAATGCCTGTTCCAGTATGGGAAACTGTTCGGGAGTGATTACCATCGGTTTATCGGCCAGGACATTTAATCCGGCTTCCACCGATTTGAGGATATATTCAGTTTTCCTGGCATTATTCCCGGCCAATACCACCACATTACCCGGCTTTTCAGCCAGCATTTTGCCCAGGTAATCCGCGTCGATACAGACTTTTTCCAGCCAATGGGTCGGATTTTCAGGCCGGGTGTTGTACCCTTCAATTTTAGCCAGGTGATCTTTTACATCCGGTCCATCAGGAGCATACACATATACCACAGAATCCACCTGATCATACATGGTTTTCTGGACAAGTGCGGCATGGAAGTGACCGGGATCCAAAGTGATCAGTTTAACTTCACCGGCAGCACCCGTAAACCTGCATTTATTTTCATCCAGCTGTGACTGGCGCCTGGTACCGCAACCTGCCCCAATAATCAACATTATCGCCATAATAGCCATTAACTGTTTTTTCATGATATTTGATTTAAATGAATAGTATCTGAAGCAAACCTGATTTCCACCGACAAAAACGGGTCCAACCGGGATTTATTATTTTACAATCTGATATAGTTAGTCCCGTAAGGATAACGCTGCGGACGACTCAGCATGGAGTTGGCCAGGTCATTGTTTCTGAACCTTTCGTTTTTGGGATCCCATTCCAGCCGGCCGGGAATTTTCATGGCAATATGGCTGACTAGACATACGGTACAGGAGCGGTGACCAATCTCAACCGGAGAAACCGGTTCCTTTCTGCTCCTGATGCAGTCGAGCCAGTTCCCATGCTGGTTTTCACTCTGATAGAGGTGAATTTCACCGGCCTTAATTTCCGATGTCAGGATTCCCGGATCGCTCGCGTCCAAGGCTTTGGTGTTGGCAGCCTTCGAAACCGGATCGCTTGCCGAAGCCACATAATCCCCGCGTGAAACAAATATCCAGCCCTCACTGCCCTCATAGCGGATCCCATTGGGAAATCCCCCACTGGCATACATGGTAATTCCGTTTTCATATTCAGCCTTTACCATAAAATCACCATGCACATTCCACAGTCCTGATTTGGGAAACTGAGCCACCGCCTCCACTGAAACAGGTCCGGTATATTCCGTATCCATTCCCCAGGCTGCACTGTCGAAATGATGCTGTCCCCAGCCGGTGATCATGCCTGCCCCGAACTGTTCGCAGCGGAGCCATCCCGGGCGGTCATAACTATTCTGGGGATGTACCCTCATTTCAGTATAATATACCTCAGCTGTCGACCCCAGCCAGGCATCGTAATTGAGATTTTTAGGGATTGGCATTTCAGCCGCTTCAGGTCCCGAAGGATCCCCAGGCAGCCCTATCTTCACCGTGTGCAGTTTTCCGATCCTTCCGTTCCTGACCAGTTCGGCGGCCATTCTGAATTGGCGCGAAGAACGCTGCTGGGTTCCCACTTGCAGGATCACTCCCTGACGATGTACAATATCGCTTAAAAGACGACCTTCAGCAACCGTAAGTGAGGTGGGTTTCTGAAGATAGATATCCTTCCCGGCCAGGGCTGCCTCAATGGCCGGTTGAGCATGCCAGTGATCGGGGGTACTGATGATCACGGCATCAATGTCGGGATTCATCAGCAGTTCCCGGTAATCTTCATACATTTTCACGTCGGCATACCTGCTTTTTCCGGTCTTTTTGGCATAAAAATCCTCTACCAGTTTTTTCCCGTCAGCCAGCCTTTTGGAGTCAAGGTCACAGACAGCCACAAACCGGGCGTTATCATACGGAAGGGTCTCTTCCATATCATGGCTCCGGGCAATGCGGCCACATCCGATCTGCCCGATGTGGATCATGTTCGAAGGAGCACCCCGGCCGAAAACCGAAGAGGGTACTATGGTGGGAACCATTATGGCGCCTGCTGTGCCAGCTAACGACGATTTTAAGAATGACCTGCGTTTCATCAATTTTCCGTTTTAAAAAATATCAACTAAATGGTTCATTGCGGGATCCCTATTTTTCAGTTAAATCCGTAAAATCCAGTATTTGCACTGGATCATTCATTCCTTGCAATCCATATTCACTTTCGGGGCAACGGCAAAACCTTTCCACCAGGACTCGGCCTCTTGGGGAGACATTTTCCCATCGAAAATAATCATCCGGTACCTCAGGAGATACTTGTTTAACGGCTCCAATTTCCAACCTTCATGACGGATAGGACAAAATTCAAAAAACAGGTCTCCCCTGCCGTTGTTTGCGTCAGGAGGCCAAACCCGCACCGGTTCGGGGTGTTTTCGGTTGGAAGGATGGCTCAGAAACAAAATACCTGATCTTCCTTCCGGGACTGAAGATTCCCCTTCCACAAGGCACCACCTGGCATTGGTCCCATCAGCTTCCGCACGGCTCTTTCCTTCGGAAGTCAAAACGGTACAGTTCTCCCTGGTCCATTTTTCGGTCGCCCTGTACCCTATTCCACCCCCATAACGGTAAGCTTCCAGCATAATTCCTGATGCAAGCGGGGTATTCAGGGTAGTCGTCAGATCCAAGACGGTTACTTTTTCCTGCTTTACATTCCACACCCTCACATCCCATACTTCATTCAGGGCAATTTTGTCCCGGTTATGTTCCTGGAAGAAGAGATGCTCCTGATGAACCCGAAAGCCGGCATACACCGCTCCGGCTTCCTTGTCCAGGTAACCGGAAAACTGCACCGTTCCCTCTCCTTTTATCAGATTCCAGAAGTCGATTTCCCTGCCGTCGATGGTGGTTTTTGTCCAGGGATTCCAAATCCCGTAATGGTGGTAATGGTCCGGAGCCTGGATACGGGTAAGCACCTCCCCTCCCGGGGAGTATAACGGATGGATATATCCGGAACGTTTGAATTTGCCATCCACCCCTTCGGGAGGATATACCACTGCATGGTTATAACTTACTACCGGGATCCCGTTATGGAGTATGGTTGTTGCCTGTTCCGAAGTGACCAGTGTTAATCCCGGTTTTGAAGTTCCGGTATTCCAGACTTTTCTCAATACATATTTCTTTTCACCCCCGGACGGGTCAAACAGGTACCAAAGCAAAGGTACCACCCCTTTTTCCAACTGGCACGGAACCTCTGTTTCCCCCTTGGGTCCTGTTTCAAAGAGTGCCACTCTTCCCGAATCCAGATTCAGTTGCAGCCTGTCGAGTGAAACGGCTACCGGTGTAACAGATGTTCCTTTCTCCGGAGTCACTTTAAACCGGAGTAATTCCTGCGGGAAAACCCACAATGGAACAAATATCCAGGCTAAAAAAATGAAATTTTTAATCATCTCTTATATCTGATAATGATGCTTTAATCCCTGCAGAAATGCATGGATATTTTCAGTGGTCACACCGGGAGGCATACCCCCTCCGGCCGACCAAATTATCCTGCTTTTATCCTCCACAGAACCGACCATTTTTACCGTCTCCTCATATACCTTGTCGGGAGTTCCGGCAGCCAGGATATCCCTGGGGGGCAGATTACCCAGAAGGGTAATCGTCGGGCCGGCCAGTTGCCTGATTTTAGCCAGAGAGTGTTCAAAGCTGAAATTAAAAAAGTTGATTCCCATCTCTTTCAGATAAGGCGTGCTGATCAATCCACGGGCATCATTATGGAAGAAATTGATCCTGGATTCAAAC
>CAYWTT010000129.1:0-8625 GCA_964461245.1 uncultured Prolixibacteraceae bacterium
TTTTGTCTTTGATTCAGGTAGGCGATCGTACCTCCAAATACATATTCTCCGTTGATAAACTGGTCATCGACAATATTCCACTCATTCAGGGTGTCATTGACCAATACTCCGTTTCTATAGATCATAAAACGGTAATAATTTTTCCAGGGCGGATCCTGAAAATAGGTTTTGACCTCCCAAACTCCATTGTCAGAATAATCGGGATGAAAGACAAGCTTTACGGAATCCTGCCTGACAACGGGACTGATCCCTGAAGCAGCACTGAATTCAGAATATCCTCCCACCGGAGACGCCAGTTTGATCTGCAGGGCATACCGGTGACCCACCACCCCCTCCATCTGCTGGTCAGTTTTATAAACACCGGGTGAAATTTCCTTTAAAATCCAGGTCGTTGAGCCATCCGTTACCGTCACCTTGGCTCCCGAAACCCTGGGTAAGTCCTGGTCATTGAAATAATCAGCAGTGGTCGAAAGCACAACCGTCTGGGCCATCCTGTCGGTGGTTAGTGTTCCCTCCACAATGAGCCGTGTAAAATCGCTGCCGGTATTTATTTCAATCCGCTCAGTGCAGGAAGCGAACAACAGAAACATTAAAATGATGATCAGAACCTGCTTCATTCTTTCAGAATTTGAAATTGTAAGTCACTGCGGGAATAACGGAAAACAGATAGGTCTTCTCAGCATAAGTGGTATTGGGATGCGCTTCATCACTTACAAAATTGATAGACCAGGTGTTGTGACGGTCATAGAGATTGCAAACTGAAAAATTCCATTCCCCTTGCCATTTTTTGCCCGGCCGGTTTTTCCCTTTAATTGAAACCGAAACATCCATCCGGTGATAATCCTCCATCCGGTATTCGTTGCGATCGGAATACACAGGGATAATTGCATTACCAATAATGGCCCTCCCCGTGGGGAATGTTACCGGAAGGCCGGTAGCATATATCCAGGTCAGGGAGGAAGACACACGTTTACTCAGATCATAATTCGCAACCAGGTTTATATTGTGAGGCTTATCAAAGGGGGCGTTATAGCGTTTGCCATTGTTTATCCCGGGAATAGTTCTGAAAGACCTGGAGTAGGTATAACTGATCCAGCCTGTAAGTCGTCCCTCATTTTTCCTCCACATGACTTCAATCCCATACGAAATTCCGGTTCCAAAACGCAACTCACCTTCCAGGTACTTGTTCAGCAACAATTGGGCATGGTCCTTAAAATCGATCACCTGTCTGAAGTTTTTAAAATAGGTCTCAGCAGATATCTCGAACTTATGACCTTCATTTCTGAAATACCCGACCGCCATCTGATCGCATATCTGAGGTTTCACATGGTTGGTAGCAGGGAACCAGACATCGAGAGGGGTTCCTGCAGAGGAATTCTGTGCTAGCATTAAAAATTGCGTAGTGTGGGAAAAACTCCCTTTCACCGATGACGAAGGATTAATTACAAAAGTTAATCCCAGGCGGGGTTCCAGTCTGGTATACGTATTGAAAATTTCACCTTTCCCGTAACGGATACTGTCAACCGGATTATAGGACAGATCATAATTGTAATAGGTTCCGGGACCGGTATTCTGGAAAATGGCCAGCCTCAACCCGGTTTTCAGGGTAAGCCTTTCAGAAATCATGAATTCATCCGATCCGTAGATTCCGTGTTCAAATGCATATTCTGCAGGTAGTTCATACCTGGGAACCAGGTTTGGTTTCCCTTCGTTCCGGATGGTTCCGGGAAAAAACTGGAAATACATGTTTGTAAAACCATACTGTAATGTGTGAGAAACAGACAGATAATGCGTAAAATCGGCCCTGATGGAATAATTGCGAAGCAGAGAAGTCCATCTGTACCGGTTTTCTTCCTCTTCACCGGTTCCAAGATCGTAACTGAACCTTGAATAAATCAGACTCAGGTTGAAAAAAAGCTTCCTGGAGAGCAGATGATTCCATCTCCACGAACCGGTCTGATTTCCAAAGCCCATAAAGGCAAACTTATTCTTAAAAATATCCCTTCCTGAATAACCGGAAAGATACAACCTGTTGTTATTGTTGATCTGATGCGTCATCTTCAGATTCAGGTCATAAAAATAGAGCCGGTTATCCTGGATATCTTCATTCCTGGCCAGAGGAAGAAACAGATCGGCGTAAGTTCTTCTTCCTGAAAGCAGAAAAGTAGTCCGGTCCTTTACCAGCGGACCTTCTAAAGTGAGTTTGCTCGATACGGTACCCAGACTGCCTGTGGCTGCAAACTTTTTTGCATTCCCGTCTCTCATCCTCACATCGAGGAGCGAAGACAGTCTTCCACCATAAGCGGCCGGAATATCCCCCTTGTACAGGGTAACATCTTTTACGGCATCGTTATTGAAAATCGAAAAAAACCCCATAAGATGGGAGGCATTGTAAACAGTAGCCTCATCCAGGATAATGAGGTTCTGATCGGCATTGCCACCCCGGACACTGAATCCCGAAGTTCCTTCACTGGTAGTCTGAACACCGGGTAAAAGCTGAATTACCTTGATCAGGTCGGTTTCTCCCAGTAAAGCAGGTATTTTCCGGATGGTTTTGGTATCCATTTTCACGATGCTCATTTCAGGAGCAAACACATCCTGCCCTGCAGAGTTGCCTTTTACCACTACCTCCCCAAGCTGTGCAGGAGCCGGCAGAAGAAAAATATCCAGCGAAATGTTTTTATTGGTTTGCATTCTTCTTTCCTGTTCTTTGAAACCCAGATAGGAATACCTGACCGTATAGGTCCCGGGAGTCAAACTGATGGAGTAAAATCCATACGGATTGGTTACTACACCCATCTGGAGTTCAGTAATATACACCGTAGCGCCGACAAGCAATTCCCCGTTTGTCTGATCCTTAATAAATCCACTGAGGATATATTTTTGCGGATCAACCTCCATTTCCAGGGCAAATGCCGGATGATTGAACAACATGGCCAGAAAAGCCGGCAAAAAAAGGATAAAACTTCTTTGACGCCTGATTAACATGCATGTAATTTAAACAGGTTTCCATAAATTGAAAAGAAACCTTCTTTTGGTTCTCAAAAGTAACAGGATAAATGCTTTGTACAAACAGGATCTGTAAGCCGGCTTTTACAACCGGGATTTAATGTTACCGGCTCACTTCGCAGGCAGCCGTTCACAAAAATCCTGCCTCACTTCCACCGCATCACCAGGTTAACCCACAACCGGATATTAACCACAAAAACATCGCTATGGAATGAGCATTTTTTCAACAAAAATATCCTGAAACCGGGGATGAGCTTCCAGACTAATATGACTTGCCTTACTCAGAATTTCATCTGCATTAACCTGATCGGACAATAAAAACATTTTTGCCCCGATAAGGGCTGTATTCCCTTTTTTGTGGATTTTTTCATGCGGAAATTCGATCATCCCGGTTTCCGTGACATGCTGCAGATTGATAAAGTTGCCAAAACCTCCGGCAACATAGATTTCCTGTAAATCCGAAAGCTGAATGGAGAGTGTGTCGGCCAGGATGACCATACCGGCAGCCAGTGCCGCCTTGGCCAATTGAAATTCGTTGATATCACGCTGGGTCAGGTTGATGTGATCGACCAGCCTTGTCCGGTCCTCTCCCGACATGATCTCCCCGAAACTTCCGATGCGATTCAGTTTCCGGAGAAGGGCAACGGCGTCAATCAATGCACTGCCGCAGATACCCCTGGGAGAGGTGTTTCCGATCACCCTGGCCACCATTTTTTCTCCAGCCAGCTTTAAGGAAGAAATGGCACCGGTCACGGCCAGCATTCCCATCGAAATATTTGAACCTTCAAATGCCGGGCCGGCGGCTGTTGAAGCACAAACAATCCGCTCGCTGTTTCCCATGACAATTTCACCATTGGTTCCAAGGTCTATCAGCGCGGTAATATTATCCTTCCTGTACAAGCCTGTGGCAGCTATTCCCGCCAAGACATCGCTGCCCACAAAACTGCCAATGGAAGGAAAGAACCGGATGCTTCCGCTAACCTGGAAGTTCCAGTCCAGTTCAGCTGAAGTAAAAGTCTTCATTCCCGTGTCAACGGCCTGAAAAGGATAGACTGACAACGGTGACACATCAGAAAAGCTGAAAATATGCTGCATTACCGTGTTTCCAACCATAACCACCTCGTTGATTTTCACGGCATGTTTTATCAGCATCTTTTCTATCAAATCCCCTATTGCTTGCCGGATGATCCGGCCCATCTCGCCGGCATGACCATCCAGACAGGCCTGAATCCTCGAGATCAGATCAGAACCGAACCTTAACTGGGGATTCAGCATCGTTTCAGCCTCCACTACGGCCGACGTCGACAAATCCATCAGTTGGGCCACGATGGTCGTGGTGCCCAGATCAACGGCCACTCCATATCCGCTTTTAGGTATGAAATCAAACCGGCTCTCGTCGGCCAGAATAATCTGCTCAAATTGTTCGATTTCCAGCGTGATGTCGCTGGTGCACCTGCTGAAACAGGCCAGCCGCCAGCCTGAAGAAAGCCCGAGCTTTTCAAGTTTCCGCCGGTGAGTGACGGTGACTTCCATGTCTCCCTGCAAAAGCCTGACCTTGCATTTTCCGCAGACTCCCCTGCCTCCGCAAGGAAATTCAATGCCAAATTCATTCAGAACATCGATCAGGGGGGTTTGGTCATTTACCAGCAATTCCTTCCCCAGAGGCATCAGCCGGATGGTATGTCGTTTCATTCAGTAAATAGTTATTCCCGTTTTTTACTGATCAGAAAATCGCAGGTTGTGGGTCTGAATTTCGATGCAATTCCGGGAGTCTAAAAATACAACGAAACCCTGAAACGGCGTTCAAATTCGGTGCGGAAATGCAAGTATGTCATCCGTTCAAACCGGAGATTTTGAGACAACTCCTGGATGTTTGCTCTTTGAAATATCAAACCTCAATGACTGGTTGCTGATTGGCCTGATTTTATCCGGGAAAGAGCCGGTTTTAGAAATAATCCCCCGGGAATGATTCCGGATAAAATTTCTTTTTAATTTGGCAGTCATTAAATCAACAGAAACGAGTAAACCATTTGTTTTAATACCGGTCTTTTCAAACTGAATCCGCCTTATGAAAAAAATCCATTCCCTTTCCGCCATTCTTTTTTTCTGTACCCTTTCTGCTGTCTGGGCGCAACCTTATTCGCCTGACTGGGCTTCCATCGACAGCCGTCCCGTTCCGGATTGGTTTTCCGATGCCAAATTCGGAATATTCATTCACTGGGGTATTTACTCTGTTCCCGCCTGGGCGCCTGCCGATGCACCTGTGGGTATCTATGCCAAATATGCCGAGTGGTACTGGTGGCGGAGCAATGAAAAAAGTGAGGTGGGAAAGCTGTTCCGGGATTACCACAATCAACGATATGGTGCAGATTTTCACTACCAGGATTTTGCTTCTGATTTTAAGGCTGAACATTTCAATCCCGCCCAATGGGCCGATGTTTTTAAAAAGTCAGGTGCCCGATATGTGGTATTGACCTCCAAACACCATGAGGGATTTACCTTATGGCCCAGCGAACAAAGCCCCAACTGGAACAGCGTCGATATAGGACCACACCGTGATCTTTGCGGCGATCTGACCAAAGCGGTGAAAAATGCCGGGCTGCATATGGGATTTTACTATTCCTTATATGAATGGTACTCCCCCCTTTACCGGAATGACCTTGAAAAATATGTTGACGACCACATGATCCCTCAGATGAAAGACCTGGTTAACCGTTACCAGCCGGATATTGTCTGGACCGACGGGGAGTGGGATCACCCCAGCGAAAAATGGAAGAGCACGGAATTCCTGGCCTGGCTTTACAATGAATCACCCGTAAAGCAAACTGTTTGTGTGAACGACCGGTGGGGTAAAGAGACCCGCGGGGTTCATGGCGGCTATTTCACCACGGAATATGACCTGGTGCACGACCAAACAGGATTGGGTGAAACCAGCCGTCCCTGGGAGGAATGCCGGGGCATCGGCACTTCTTTCGGGTACAACCAGATGGAAAACCTGGATCATTACATGACCTCGGATGCTCTGGTCGACCTGCTGGTTACCAAGGTGGCCGGGGGCGGAAATCTCCTGCTGGATATCGGTCCGACCGCCGACGGACGTATTCCGGTGATCATGCAGCAGCGCCTGCTGGATATCGGCGCCTGGCTGAAGGTGAACGGGGAAGCAATATATGGCACCCGGGAATGGAAAAACCGCCCGGCAACCAAAGAACCACAAACCCTGTATTTTACCGTCAAGGGAAATGATTTGTTTGTACTCTGTACGGAATGGCCTGTCAAACCGGTGGTGATACCGGGATTGAAAAAAGCCGGGAATGTATCGCTGCTGGGAAGTAATATCAGGGTGAAATCATCGCTTTCGGGAGGCAAAATAACCATCACTCCGCCGGTCATTTCACCCGCCACCAATCCCTGCAATTATGCCTGGGTGTTTAAAATCGCGGGGGCCATTTGAAACACTTTACTTATTTATTTACGTTGCAAATGCAACATATTTTTTGAGGACTATTTTTGTGACAAAATCACTTAGCTGATCTTATGGGAACTGCTTTCGGGAAAACCTGGTGGGGAGAACAGTGGCTTAATTCGCTGAACAACATTGATTAAAGCAACCGCTTGCCTCGGGGAGCATCCTATGCCAGAAAAGGAGCGGTGGAGAAAATCAAAATCACGGGAAATCATATTTCTGCAAAGGTGCAGGGATCCCGTCCCCGGCCGTATAGTGTAGACCTGATTATACCTCCCTTTTTTGATCCCGAACTGGGTAACTTCCTCCGGGAGATCACCAAACGACCGGTCATCTTCTCCATATTAATGAACCGTGAAATTAGACCTTCCAGGCATGGTTCAGCTGGTTTATCCAGTATAATCGAATAATCATAAATATCTATTTTACCAATTGTCAGCCCAGATAAATTTTCAAGGCTGAATCAGAATAAATTCAAAAATTCCGGGACAATTACTATCTTGCGGAATAACACTATTTAACAGAAGAGTTCACATGAATTTACGTATCCGACTTTTTATCTTCTCCCTGGTCCTCATTTCCTTCTCCGGAATGACGGCCGTAAACCGGAATACTGATAGGGAAAGTGAACCCGCCCGCAGTTTTACCCAATCCCCGGATACTACCGGATTTTTTCACATCCCCGACTCGGTCTGCTACCTGGCTGACTTCGCAGTGATGGCCGAAAGCATGAGCCTCCTCATGGGAGAGGAACAACATTCCGCGACGGTAGCCCGAAAAAGCGCTCCCTTTTTTTTATATCCTTCTCCGGCTATCCGCCAGGATCTGGATAAACTCCAACCCCTTTGGGAGGAATCGCTGGAATTGAAAGCCCGGATCGCTGCTTCGGCATCGGCTTTCGATGCGGCCTGGGATGAGGTGATCACCTGCGCATCGCTGGAAAGCGAAGAGGGGGTCCGGTCGGCACTGGCTATCGCCTTTCAGCATAAAGCAGAACTCGACATGCTCCAGAAAAAACTGGATGCTGTGGCTGAGAAGGCCAAAAAAGCAGGAGAGCCCCGTGATCCTTTGTCTGAATGGAAAAAACTGGAAAAAGAACATCAGGAGAACCTGATTGCTACAAAAAAAGCACTTTCCAAAAATGGCGCACCCCCTTCTTCAATTGCCGGTAAGGGTGTTTATAAGCTGGTCGATGTAAAAAACCAATCCTTGGACAGGGTAAAAGTGACTATCCAAGGCGGAACAATAAAGGTGATGGATCAATATAGTATATCCGAAAAAGAAACCAGCACAGAATCACTGGAATTCACTTATCCCCAGGTCATTTATCCGGAAAAACCGGTGGAACTCAACATCAAGCTTGAATTCCGCCCGGAAAAACTTCTCTATCTGCAGCGAAGCAGTTATGCCCAGGTTGATTTGGTCTATGGCGCACACCAACTCCTTGGAGTGCCGGCTCATTGGAAAATGCTGAACGTCTGGCATCATGTCCCGGTACATTTTGAAGAAAAGCAAAAGGTCAAAATCCTGAAATATACGGAGGATAAGATGACCTTTTCATTGCCCGACCGGCAAAAGCTGCTGCAGGCGATCAGGGAAAAGCGGAAACCGGTCTGGGAAATACCCCTGAGGGACCAGCAACAGTTCATGACCTTTGAAGGGGGATACAGCTCTTTTTCTCCCCTGGAAATGGCGGTGACCAAGTACAACCTGCTGGAAATGTACAATCATACCATTCCGGCCGACATGAAAGTGCTGACCATGGATTCCCAGACCGCTGGGATTTCTGTTTTCGGAAGTTGTTGCAATATATTTCTCTCTTACCAGTGGGTGGATGAAGGAGCAGAATTGGCAGAATCACCCGATGCGCTGGCCGAAAAGTCCAAGAAATATAAAATTGCCGAAATAGATGGCAACATTGCTTTCATCCGGGGAAACATCCGCTCTTTCCGTGAACTGCTTACAAAAGAGACCGATCCCGCCATACGGGCAAAACTTGCTCATCAGATCATGACTTCCGAGGCGGACATCCAGGCGGAAGAAGACCTGAAAAAGTCGGTATTGACTGGACAATACGTGCACACCAGGACCGGCTTTGACGATTTTGTCAGGGGACAATTCATAGAGAACATCCGGACAGAGCAAATGAG
>CAYWTT010000130.1:0-8599 GCA_964461245.1 uncultured Prolixibacteraceae bacterium
CGTCAGGTAAACGTTCCCCGTATCGTGGTGTTCATGAACAAGGTGGACATGGTCGATGATGAAGAATTGCTCGACCTGGTTGAAATGGAGCTTCGCGATCTGTTGACCTTCTATAAATTTGACGGCGACAATTCACCCGTGATCCGTGGATCAGCTCTCGGCGCCATGAACGGTGAAGCAAAATGGGAAGAAAAAGTGATGGAACTGATGAATGCTGTGGATGAGTGGATTCCGCTGCCTCCTCGTGACAAGGACAAACCGTTCCTGATGCCCGTGGAAGATGTCTTCTCCATCACTGGCCGTGGTACTGTGGCTACTGGTCGTATCGAAACCGGTCAGGTTCACACGGGTGACGAATTGCAACTTATCGGTTTGGGAGCCGATGGACGCAAAACCGTATGTACCGGTGTGGAAATGTTCCGCAAAATTCTGGATGATGCCCAGGCAGGGGATAACGTGGGTCTGTTGCTCCGTGGCGTAGACAAGAAAGAGATCAAACGTGGGATGATCCTTGCCAAACCCAACTCCATTAAACCGCACACCCGGTTTAAAGCTGAAATCTATGTGCTGAAAAAAGAAGAAGGTGGACGTCATACTCCTTTCCACAACAAATACCGTCCGCAGTTCTATCTCCGTACCCTGGACGTTACTGGTGAAATCCATCTGCCCGAAGGACGTGAAATGGTGATGCCAGGTGACAACGTCTCCATCGAAGTGGAACTGATCTACCCGGTTGCCCTCAACATCGGTCTCCAGTTCGCTATCCGCGAAGGTGGCCGTACTGTAGGTGCTGGTCAGGTTACTGAGATTATCGAATAATTTTAGATAACAAATCTTCTATATCATATATAGTCCCGGATGAACAGTCCGGGACTATTTTCAGATGTAACTCAAAACGGGAGTTGTAGGTATACCGTAAGTTCGATTCTTGCCATCTGGCCAAAATCAGGTTTTATGTTTAAAAAAATAAAAGTATACATCCACGAGGCTTTCGATGAACTTTTTCATAAAGTTACCTGGCCTACCTGGAAAGAACTGCAGAGCAGTGCTTTAGTTGTGATGGTTGCTTCCTTTATTATAGCGCTCGTAATTTTTGTCATGGATATCTCTTTTGAGAACGTGATGAAGTTTATTTATGGGTTATTTTATTAATTAACAGCTGAAGACGCATGAGCGATTCTGAAAAAAAGTGGTACGTCCTTCGCGCGATAGGCGGGAAAGAGAAGAAGGTGAAGGAGTACGTGGAAAACGAAATGGCGAAAGGCGATCTTCAGGGTTTCGTGACACAGGTTTTGATACCTACCGAAAAGGTATATCAAATCCGCAACGGTAAAAAAATCAGTAAGGAGAGAAGTTTTTATCCCGGTTATGTTTTGATCGAAGCTCAACTGGCTGGAGAAGTGGCGCATATCCTGCGCAACATTCCCAACGTGATTGGCTTTCTGGGCGACACTAAAGGTGGCGACCCTGTGCCTTTAAGGCAGAATGAAGTGAACAGAATCCTGGGTAAAGTGGACGAACTGGCTGATACCAACGAAGAACTGAACGTTCCCTTCGTGATAGGTGAAACCGTAAAAGTAATCGACGGACCATTCAACGGCTTTAACGGAACCATTGAAATTATCAATGAGGAAAAGAAAAAGCTGCAGGTAATGGTGAAGATTTTTGGTAGAAAGACTCCTTTGGAACTCAGTTTCCTGCAGGTCGAAAAGGAGTAGAAACGCTCTAAATTTTTGCTATGGCGAAAGAAATTACTGGATTAATCAAATTACAGATCAAGGGTGGTGCAGCAAATCCATCACCTCCGGTAGGGCCAGCATTAGGGTCTAAAGGGGTTAATATCATGCAGTTCTGTAAGCTGTTCAACGGTAGGACACAAGACCTTGCGGGGAAGGTCCTTCCGGTGGTCATTACAGTTTATGCGGATAAGTCGTTTGATTTCATCATCAAACAACCTCCGGTGGCCGTACAGTTGTTAGAAGCTTCAAAAGCAAAAAAGGGTTCGGCTGAACCCCACGTGAAAAAAGTGGGTTCGGTTACCTGGGAACAGGTCAGGCAAATTGCTGAGTCGAAAATGACGGACCTGAACTGCTTCACTGTGGAATCTGCAATGCACATGGTAGCTGGTACTGCCAGAAGTATGGGGATTATCGTCGAAGGGAAATCTCCATTCAATAATTAATTAAATTTTATGCGATGGGCAGAATTACGAAGAATACAAAAGCTGCACTCGGGAAATTCGAAAAGTCGAAAGTATACTCGATAGACGAAGCCGCGGCACTGGTTAAGGAAATTACCTTCACCAAATTCGATGCTTCAGTCGATATCGATATCCGGCTGGGAGTAGACCCGAGAAAAGCTAACCAGATGGTTAGAGGTGTAGTTTCGTTACCCCATGGAACAGGAAAGGAAGTCAGGGTTCTGGCAATGGTTACTTCCGACAAGGAACAGGAAGCCAAAGACGCCGGCGCTGATTTTGTTGGTCTTGAGGAGTATATCGATAAAATCAAAGGAGGCTGGACCGATGTGGATGTGATCATCACCATGCCTCCGGTAATGGGAAAAATAGGAGCTTTGGGACGTATCCTCGGACCCCGAGGATTGATGCCAAACCCCAAAAGCGGCACCGTTACCATGGAAATCGGTAAAGCGATCCAGGAAGT
The DNA here is from genome assembly GCA_964461245.1 of uncultured Prolixibacteraceae bacterium. Classification (GTDB taxonomy): domain Bacteria; phylum Bacteroidota; class Bacteroidia; order Bacteroidales; family Prolixibacteraceae; genus UBA1413. The sequence continues at coordinate 2,664 of CAYWTT010000130.1, forward strand.
CAAACAGGGTAAAATCGACTTTAAAGTCGATAAGTTCGGTATCGTACATACCTCAATCGGGAAAGTATCTTTCACTCCTGAAAAACTGAAAGAAAACGCTCGTGAGTTTGTGAATACCATTGTTAAACTGAAACCTGTGGCTGCCAAAGGAACCTACATCAAGAGCATTTACCTTTCCAGCACCATGAGCCCTGGTATCCAAGTTGAACCCAAGTCAGTTGCTGACTAAAAATGTGTTGATATGAAAAGTTCCGAAAAACAGGTTATAATTGACAACTTAACCGAACAGATTAAAACGTACAACCATTTTTACCTTACTGATCTTACAGGGCTTAATGCAAAAGATACTAGCGATCTGCGAAGACTATGCTTCAAACAGGAAGTAAAACTGGTTGTTGTAAAAAACACACTGTTGCGTAAAGCGTTGGAAAAATCGGGTAAGGAGGCTTCAGGGCTTTACGGGATTCTGAAAGGTAACACCTCGGTAATGTTCAGTGATACCGGGAATGTTCCTGCAAAACTTCTCAAGGATTTCAAGAAAAACCACAAGAATACCTCTCTGAAGGGAGCATTCGTGGAAGAATCGGTCTATATCGGAGAAGATCAGCTGGACGCCCTGATATCAGTCAAGACCAAGAACGAACTTATCGCCGATGTGGTGGCCTTGTTGCAATCACCGATCAAAACCGTGCTTTCGCAGTTGCAGTCGGGTGGTAATATTTTACATGGTGTTCTCAAAACACTGGGAGAAAAAGAGTAGTTTTTTTGAATTAATAATTAAATTTAAATACGATGGCAGATTTAAAACAGCTTGCAGCGGAGTTAGTAAACCTGACTGTTAAAGAGGTTAACGAATTGGCTAAAATTCTGAAAGATGAGTATGGCATTGAACCGGCAGCCGCAGCTGTGGCTGTAGCAGGTCCCGTTTCCGGCGGTGCTGAAGTGGCTGAAGAAGCCGTTCAGACTGAATTCGACGTGGTTTTGATAAACGGCGGTTTGTCTAAACTGGCAGTGGTTAAACTCGTTAAAGAATTGACAGGCCTCGGCTTGAAAGAAGCTAAAGAATTAGTTGACGCAGCTCCAAAAGCAGTTAAGGAAAAAGTTTCCAAAGAAGAAGCTGAAGCACTGAAAGCTCAGTTGGTAGAAGCCGGAGCAGAAGTTGAAATTAAATAAGTGGAGCCTTATTTAAGGTAATATGGTTTAGAATCTTGCGGCAGTAAGATTCTAAACCTTTTTGTATTTATATTTATTTTTTACTTAACCAGTATAAATACATGTTCATAAATAAACAGAACGAAAGGATTAATTTTTCATCCACACAATCCAGATTTGAGTACCCCGACTTTCTAGAAGTACAGGTTAAATCATTCAAGGAATTCTTTCAATTAAAAACCACCCCTGAAAACAGAAAAAATGAAGGGTTGTTTAAAGTATTCCAGGAGAATTTCCCGATTTCAGACACCCGCAACAACTTTGTGCTTGAATTCCTTGATTATCAAGTTGATCCTGCACGTTACTCCATTGAAGAGTGCATAGAAAGAGGGCTTACCTTCAGCGTACCGTTAAAGGCAAAATTGAAATTGTATTGCACCGATCCTGAACATGAGGACTTCGATACGGTAGTGCAGGATGTCTATCTGGGTACGGTGCCTTATATGACCGATAAAGGTACCTTTATTATCAACGGCGCAGAAAGGGTTATCGTATCCCAGTTGCACCGTTCTCCCGGCGTATTTTTCGGACAAAGCGTCCATGCCAATGGGTCTAAATTGTATTCTGCAAGGATTATTCCTTTCAAAGGATCATGGATCGAATTCGCTACCGATATAAACAACGTGATGTACGCCTATATCGACAGGAAGAAAAAACTGCCGGTGACGACATTGCTCCGGGCTATCGGTTTTGAAAGCGATAAGGATATACTGGAAATTTTCGACCTGGCAGATGAAATCAAAGTTTCAAAAACGGGTCTCAAAAAGGTAGTCGACCGTCGCCTGGCCGCCCGTGTACTGAAATCATGGGTGGAAGATTTTGTGGATGAAGATACAGGTGAAGTGGTTTCCATCGAAAGAAACGAAGTGATTATCGACAGGGAGACTGTCCTTACCGACGATCACATAGACGATATTATTGACGCAGGGGTGAAGACGATTCTGCTTCATAAGGAAGACCAGAACCAGCAGGATTTTGCCATCATTTACAATACGCTGCAGAAAGACCCCTGTAATTCTGAAAAAGAAGCAGTACTTCACATTTACAGGCAGTTGCGTAATGCCGAACCGCCGGATGAGGCCACTGCACGCGATGTCATTGATAAACTCTTCTTTTCGGATAAACGATATGACCTGGGAGATGTGGGTAGGTACCGGATCAATAAGAAACTGGGTTTGAATATTGCCATGGAAACCCGGATCCTGACCAAAGAAGACATCATTGAGATTATCAAATATCTGATCCAGCTTGTCAATTCCCGCACCGATGTGGATGACATCGATCACCTCAGCAACCGAAGAGTTCGTACGGTGGGTGAACAGATGTACGGCCAGTTCGGGGTTGGACTTGCCAGGATGGCCCGAACCATCCGCGAGAGAATGAATGTGAGAGACAATGAGGTTTTCACCCCCATTGACCTGATCAACTCAAAAACCCTCTCATCGGTCATAAACTCCTTCTTTGGTACCAATGCATTGTCGCAATTCATGGACCAGACCAATCCGCTGGCTGAAATGACGCATAAAAGGCGTATGTCGGCATTGGGACCCGGAGGTCTTTCCCGTGAAAGAGCCGGTTTTGAGGTCCGTGACGTACATTATACGCATTACGGGCGTTTGTGCCCCATTGAAACTCCGGAAGGGCCCAATATCGGTCTGATCTCTTCGCTTTGCGTTTATGCCAAGATCACCGATCTGGGTTTCATTGCCACTCCTTACAGGAAAGTGACTGATGGCAAGGTAGATCTTACGGAGGAAGGAGTTCAGTACCTCACTGCCGAAGAAGAGGAAGGGGCCATCATTGCTCAGGCGAGTGCCCGGATTGATGCGGAAGGTAATTTTGTGAATCCCAAGGTTAAAGCCAGAAAGGACGGTGATTATCCGCTGGAAGACCGGGAAACCGTGCAACTGATGGATGTGGGACCAAACCAGATCGCTTCTGTGGCTGCATCTCTGATCCCGTTCCTGGAACATGATGATGCCAACCGTGCTTTAATGGGATCGAACATGATGCGTCAGGCAGTACCGTTGCTCCGCCCCGAAGCTCCCATCGTGGGAACCGGCCTGGAAGGAAGGGCAGCCAGCGATTCTAGGATCCTGATCAAAGCAGAAGACAATGGCGTGGTGGAATATGTGGACGCCCGCCAGATCATAGTCAGATATGACCTTACCGAGGATGATAAATTCGTCAGATTTGATCCTGAACTGGTTACTTATGATCTGCCCAAGTTCTGCAAAACCAACCAGGGTACTACGGTCGACCTGAAACCCATTGTGGTGAAAGGACAGCGAATCAAAGCCGGACAGGTGCTTACCGAAGGGTATGCCACCCAAAACGGCGAGCTGGCGCTGGGTCGTAACCTGATGGTGGCATTTATGCCATGGCAGGGGTATAATTACGAGGATGCCATCGTAGTTTCGGAAAGGGTGGTGCGTGATGATATCTTTACCTCCGTCCATGTGGATGAATACAGCCTCGAAGTAAGGGACACCAAACGGGGTGTGGAAGAGTTCACATCCGATATTCCGAACGTGAGTGAGGATGCCACCCGCAATCTCGACGAGAACGGATTGATCCGAATAGGGGCTAATGTGAAACCGGGTGATATCCTGATCGGAAAGATCACTCCCAAGGGGGAATCAGATCCTTCACCCGAAGAAAAATTGCTACGGGCCATCTTCGGTGATAAGGCCGGCGATGTGAAAGATGCCTCACTGAAAGCCTCCCCGTCGCTGAACGGCGTGGTGATCGACAAAAAGCTTTTCTCCAGGGTTACCAAGGAAAAGAAGGGTAAACTCTCTTCCAAACCGCTGCTTGACCAGATCGATGAGAAATTCGAGAAAGAAGTGGCTGTCCTTAAAGCCAAACTGGAGGAAAAACTGTTTGAACTGGTTTCAGGGAAGACTTCACAGGGTGTAAAAGACTATTATGGTACTGAAGTGATTGCCAAGGGAGTGAAATTCACCCTGAAACAGCTGCAGGAAATCGATTACCTGACGGTCAACCCCTCGAAATGGACCACCGATAAAGATAAGAATGAACTGATTTTCAGGGTGGTTAACAACTATATTGTAAAATACAAGGAGGCAGAAGCCGTATCCCGTAGGGAGAGGTTCAATGTTACCATTGGGGATGAGTTGCCTGCCGGAATAATTCAGTTGGCTAAAGTCTATATTGCCAAAAAGCGGAAACTTCAGATCGGTGATAAAATGGCAGGTCGCCATGGAAACAAGGGTATCGTTTCCCGCGTGGTACGCGTGGAAGATATGCCGTTTCTGGCCGACGGAACCCCTGTAGATATCGTATTGAATCCTTTGGGAGTGCCTTCACGTATGAACCTGGGACAGATATATGAAACCGTTTTGGGCTGGGCCGGCCGTGCATTGGGAGTCAAATTTGCAACCCCGATTTTTGACGGAGCTTCCCTGGATGAAATTACGGAATATACTGAAAAAGCAGGCATTCCCAAGTACGGGAAGACTGTTTTGTATGATGGTGAAACCGGAGAACCATTTGATCAGGCTGCCACGGTAGGAATTATCTATATGATGAAACTGGGGCACATGGTGGAAGACAAAATGCATGCCCGTTCCATCGGTCCCTATTCACTCATTACCCAGCAGCCTTTGGGTGGTAAAGCCCAGTTTGGTGGCCAGCGTTTCGGTGAAATGGAGGTTTGGGCACTCGAAGCATTCGGTGCTTCCCATATCCTCCAGGAAATCCTGACCGTGAAATCGGACGACGTGATGGGCCGGGCCAAAGCCTATGAATCCATCGTCAAGGGTGAACCCATGCCACAACCCGGAATTCCGGAATCGCTTAATGTGCTTCTGCATGAGTTGAGAGGTTTGGGACTGAGCGTCAGAATGGAGTAATTTCCCGTTTGGTTGTTTATCATGGTTCTGTTTTAACGAAAAAAATGTAGTTCGTATGCCATTCAAAAAAGATAACAAAGCAAAAAGCAACTTTTCCAAAATTTCAGTCAGTCTGGCTTCCCCTGAAGAAATTCTCGAAAGATCACACGGGGAAGTGCTGAAGCCTGAAACGATCAATTATAGAACCTACAAACCGGAAAGGGACGGGCTCTTCTGTGAAAGGATATTTGGTCCGGTCAAGGATTACGAATGTCATTGCGGAAAGTATAAAAGGATCCGTTATAAAGGGATTGTTTGCGATCGCTGTGGTGTAGAAGTGACCGAGAAAAAAGTACGCCGCGAACGGATGGGGCATATTTCACTGGTTGTTCCGGTGGCCCATATCTGGTATTTCAGGTCATTGCCCAATAAAATCGGTTACCTGCTGGGTTTGCCGACGAAAAAGCTTGATTCCATCATCTATTATGAAAGATATGTGGTGGTCAATCCCGGTGTAAAAGCTGCCGATGGGGTTAAACAACTCGATTTTCTGTCGGAGGAAGAATATCTCGATATCATCGAAACGCTTCCTAAAGACAACCAACATCTCGATGATGAAGATCCTAACAAGTTTGTGGCCAAGATGGGGGCAGAGGCGCTTTATTCGATTCTCTCCAAGATTGACCTGGATGAATTGTCTTACGATTTGCGTCATAAAGCCGGTACTGAAACTTCACAGCAGCGAAAAAACGAAGCTTTGAAACGTTTGCAGGTGGTGGAAGCCTTTCGTGCCAGCAAAAATCTCAATCGTCCGGAATGGATGATTGTCAAGGTGGTACCGGTTATTCCTCCTGATCTGCGGCCGTTGGT
>CAYWTT010000131.1:0-8548 GCA_964461245.1 uncultured Prolixibacteraceae bacterium
AAACGACACCAACACATTGCTCCATATCTTGTTGAAGCCGGAATACCCGATCCCTTACGGGAAACTTACGACCCAGGAAATTACCGATATTTTGTTGCGCGTCTACAACTACCTGGAAGCCGCCACTTCCTTCCGGATGATTGATTCCAAAAGCGGAGAAGTAATTTCCGATTATTCTGTTGCCAACCCGGATGCCGTTTTTGAGCCCGGTGATTTTCGCCTGATCAGCTACGAGTGGGGCGTTACCTATGCCGGAATGCTGCTGGCTGGTGAGTTGACCAGCGATGGCCGTTTTACAAAATACACAACCGACCGGATGCAATTTTTCGCACAGGTTTTTCCATTTTATAAAACGCAATACCGTGACAATCCTAAACCAAGAAGCCCGTTACGGCCACTGGTTATGCCCCTTTCTCTGAACGATGCCGGGGCAATGTGTGCGGCGATGGTCAAAACATTGGACAGAGGGGAAAATGATCACCTGCGGCCAATAATTGACCAATATATTGACTATATTAGCACAAACCAGGTTCGGCTTCCGGACGGGACTTTTGTTGAGGGTTTTCCCTATCCCAACACGTTATGGCTCGACTACCTGTACATGAGTGTCCCGGCGTTGGCCCAGATGGGCAAACTTACCGGGGATAACCGCTATTTTGATGATGCTGTGAAGCAGGTATTGCAGTTTTCGGAACGGATGTTTATCCAGGAGAAAGGATTTTACATGCACGGGTGGGTGCAGGATATGGAGCCGCATCGGGCTTTCCACTGGGCCAGGGCCAATGGTTGGGCATTTATGGCGATGGCCGAATTGCTGGACGTCTTGCCTGAAAATCACCCGGGAAGAGCCGGGGTATTGAAACTGTTTCAGCAACAGGCCAAAGGATTGGCCGATTACCAGTCAGGTTCCGGGTTCTGGCATCAGTTGATCGACCGGAATGACAGCTACCTGGAAACATCAGCTACAGCAATGTATGCATATTGTTACGCGAAAGGGATCAACCGGGGCTGGCTCGACCTTGCTGCATACGGGCCGGTGGCTCAGCTGGCCTGGATCGCGGCTTCCACGAAGGTAAACGGAAAAGGACAGGTGGAAGGTACCTGCGTCGGTACAGCGATGGGCTATGATCCTGCATTTTATTATTACCGACCGGTCAGTGAGTATGCAGCTCACGGTTATGGGCCGGTATTACTGGCCGGTGCGGAAATGATCCGCCAGATTAATTCCGTTAAAACCAGTACCAACGAAAATGCATTGAAACTTTACAAATAACGGATGTAAAATATTAATAAAACAAGATGAAGACAACTATTTCAGAAATAAAATGGATCATGATGGTCCTTTCTTTCCTGACTATAACCGGTCATTCCTTTTCACAAAATGATGATGGTTTGATAAAAGAATGGAACAAAATGCACCAGTCGAAAAAGCAGGCATTACAGAATTTCAATGAAGCCAAGTTCGGGATGTTCATCCACTGGGGCGCCTATTCGATGCCTGCCGGGATATGGAAAGGAGAAAAAATAAGTGGACTCGGCGAATGGATCATGTATCATGCCCAAATTCCAAGGGAAGAATATAAAAAAATGTGCAACCGGTTCAATCCGGTGAAATTCAATGCTGAAGAATGGGTAAAAGCGGCAAAAATGGCTGGAATGCGTTACATTGTGGCCATGCCCAAGCACCACGACGGATTTGCCATGTACGATTCGAAAGTGACGGATTACGATATCATGGACATGACATCGTTTGGCCGTGACCCGATGGCCGAGTTATACCAGGCTTGCAAAAAATACGGGCTCAAATTTTCAATTTATTATTCCCATGCCACAGACTGGATGGACGGTGGTGATGCAGGTGTTGCCGACTACCTGGCAGCTAATCCTGACGAGAGAAAAAAGTCAGAAACAAATAAATGGGTGAAATGGCCTTCCAACCTTTGGGACCCGGCCCCGGTCAGTTTTACCGGATACCTGGAAAAGAAGTCGAAACCGCAGATGCGCGAACTGCTGACCAAATTCCCGGACCTGCAGGAGATTTGGTACGATGTGCCCAAAAATATGACCCGTGAACAGAGTTTTGAATTTTATAAGCTGGCATACGACATCCAGCCATTGTGCCTGATCAACAGCCGTGTGGGGAATGATTTCGGGGATTTCTGGGTGCCGGGAGACAATAAAATACCGGAAAGCGGGGAAGCCAAAGAAACGTACTGGGAAACCCCCGGGACATTGAACAACACATGGGGCTACAAGAGCTACGATGTGGATTGGAAATCAACGGCGGAGCTGATTTTCTGGATTACGGAGATCACCAGCAAAGGGGGCAACTACCTGTTGAATGTCGGGCCTACAGGCGAGGGGGATTTCCCCCAGGAAAGCATCAAGCAACTGAAAGAAATCGGAGACTGGATGTCGGTCAACGGGGAATCGGTTTACGGGACAACAAAATGGTCAACCAACCATGAAGGGCCTACCAGTCTGTCGGTGAAAAGCACTGAAGACCGGGCAAAGAACGGGTTTTCAAAGGCATTCAGTCCGGAAGATTTCTGGTTTTCGGCTAAAGACAATGTTTTGTATATAACCGCACTGATGTGGCCTGAAAACAACCAAATCCTTGTCAAATCTTTAGCAGAAGTACCGGGCGCCGGTCCCCAGAGAATCCAATCTGTACAGATGCTTGGAAGCAATCAAAAAGTATCTTGGAAAATAGTACCTAACGGGTTACAGGTTTCATTGCCGGAAGGAAAACCAAACCCGAACGGGTACGTGTTAAAAGTAATCTTCAGAAAATAGAAAAGAGAAATGGGAAAAAAGCATCGGCTGGTCGGAAGAGTAATTCGGTATCACCAACAGTGTTTTTTATAATTGCCTGTGCTATTTGTTTTGTCCTCATGGGAAAGGTTATCGACACAATCGGCACAGGTAAGGGGGTACCTGCTTTAGATGGGTATCTGGGGCTTAGCCACCTTGGAGCACGTGCTAACCCGTTCGTGGATCGGTTTTTCAACGGCACGTTTCAGGCTGGCCATCGGGCAATCTGGAAATTCTCTTTCAGCCATAAAAGCCGTTGCCGGTTGCGGGTATTTGATCTCACTGCACATTGTTCAACTATGGTACCGGAAATTACAACAGTTAATATTTAAAAATCGGATCGATGAATAGCAGGGAACGAATCATTAAAAGCATAAACCATCAGGAGCCCGACAGGATACCTTATGATCTGGCCGGAACTACCGTAACTGCCATCACAAAAAATGCCTTTCTGCGGGCCATGCAATATCGCGGCTTGTCGTGCGAAATTGGCGACGACGAGGTTGACCCCATTCAGCAAATTATCACGCCGGGGGAAGAAAATTTGCGGTTATTAAAATCAGACACCCGCCGGCTGGGGGCCAAACGGATACCAGATTACCGGAATGCCAGACGGATCTCGGGCGACATGATTGAAGTTACCGATTTTTATGGTTGTTACTGGCGTTACAAAAAAGGGAAAGACATATATTTTAACCTGATCTCATCTCCCATTGGAAATGCGGACTCGCTCTCCGGCTCGCTGCACCTTCTTCCCCGTCCCGATTGGGATTTATATATCACGGTTCTCCGGAAATATCTCAACGTACAGGTCTCCGGGATGGAAGACTTTTGTGGTATAGCCGACCGGAACACTGCAGGACTGACCGAAAACAGCCTCCGAATCAGGGGCTACGAAAACTGGTTTCTCGACACGATGCTTGATCCGGGAGGCGTTGAAGCATTGTTCGATATTATCGTGGAAGATAAAATCCGTTACTGGGATGCCATCATCGACTGGGCCATTGAAACCGGCAACGAGCAAAAAATACAGGTGGTCTCGGAGTGTGACGACCTGGGTTCGCAAAGCGCCACCATCATCGATCCAGATACTTTGCGACAAATGGTCATTCCGCGTTTCAAAACCATTTTTTCGCATGTAAAAAAACGTCTGCCCCATGTAAAAATATTTATGCACAGTTGTGGTGCCATCCGCGAAATTCTTCCCGATCTGATCGACGCCGGACTCGACATCCTGAACCCGGTTCAGTTTACGGCAACCGGTATGGACCTGGCAGGCTTGAAACGTGATTTTGGCGATGAACTCACCTTCTGGGGAGGAGGAGTCGATACACAGTCGACTCTGAACAATGGTTCGCCTCAACAGGTAGCCGACGAGGTGAAACGCATTATCGATATTCTTGCCCCCGGTGGCGGTTTTGTTTTCGCACCGGTGCACAATGTGCAGGACGATGTTCCGCCCGAAAACTTCTGGGCCATGTGGGACACACTTCAAGAATATGGGAAATATTGAAATTGTAAGCCTGTAAAACTTAAACTATGGAACGCAGAAAATTTATCAAATCCACAGCAGCCGGGAGTCTCGGACTGGCTACAGCCCCGACCATTTTGGCAAACAGAAACTGGAAAGGTGCCAACGACCGGGTAAATATCGCCATTATCGGGGTGCGTGGACAGGGCATGGGCCATTTACAGGAATTCCAGCAACTGCAGGGAGTTGAAGTCCGGGCCCTTTGCGATGTCGACACCAATTTATTTCCGGAACGGGTAAAAAAGTATTTTACCGACAAAGGGCTTCGTGAACCAAAACTTTACCAGGATTTACGCAAGCTTTACGAGGACAAGGATATTGACGCCGTTTCGGTAGTCACGCCCAACCACTGGCATGCACTGGCCTCGATCTGGGCGATTCAGGCCGGAAAACATGTGACTGTTGAAAAGCCCTGCTGCCATAACATCTATGAAGGGCTGAAGCTGGTGGAAGCAGCCCGTAAATATAAGGTGATTGTACAGGACGGCGCTGAGCAACGGAGTAATCCCTGTGCCATCACCATGGCCGAATACCTTCATTCCGGGAAGCTTGGTGAGGTTTATATGGCCAAAGGAATGTGTTACAAATGGCGGGATTCGATCGGGAAATATCCCGACGGACCCATGGGTGAAAATGAAAAATTTGCTTTTACTTATGGAAGTACCAACTACGAACCGGCTTATACACGCGAATACCTGAAAAATGTGGATTATGATTTGTGGCAGGGACCGGCGCAGAAACAGCCGTTTAACCGCAACCGTTTTCATTATAACTGGCACTGGAATTGGGAGTACGGAAACGGCGACATGGGGAACCAGGGCGTTCATGAGGTCGACATTGCCCGCTGGGGTCTGAATGTAAAACTGCCGGTGAAAATTGCGGCAATGGGCGGTCATTATCTGTTTGATGACGCTCAAAACACACCCAATATGATGACGGCATTATTTGAATTTCCGAATCCCGACGGAAAGGGGGACAAGAAGAAATTAATGCAGTTTGAAGTCAGGCATTGGATGACAAACCCCGAAGGTTTTACAAAGCCGGTGGAAGAGAAAAATAATACGTATATGACCAGTTCCTTCAATAATATCGGAAACTTGTTTTACGGTTCTGAAGGGTACATGAGTAAAAATGTAAATGAATGGCAGGTGTTTAGGGGAAGGAAAGGTCAACCGGCTGAATCGGGAAGCGGTTTGGGCAACCACTATGAGAATTTCATCCGGGCTATCCGGGCCAATAATCAGGCCCTGGCAAAAGCCGATATCGAAGAAGGTTTCTATTCCTGTGCCCTGATCCATCTGGGGAATATTGCTTACCGCCTTGGACGAACCCTTGAGTTTGATCCTTTGAAAATGAAATTTATGAACGACCCGGAAGCAGACGCAATGCTTACCCGTGAATACCGTGCCCCTTTTGTTGTTCCCGAAAAAGTCTGATTTCTTAAGGTTAATTAATGTAATATCAGTAGTGGGGCACTTAACCCCCACTAATTATTAGAGTTTGAATTAAATATTTATAGTTGTAGGTTATTGGCAACCAAATGTCTGAAACTACCATACTTCAACCTTACATTCTTATTAGTTATGAAAAAGACTCTGATTATTTTTTTGTTTTATTTAATTATTTGTCCGTTTATTCCTTCTGGGAAAACAATACATACGGCAGGGCCTGAAATACACCGGGAAGGGAGGTCTGTTTTGCCTGCAGGATCCGGTGTGGCGATTGAGTCCGTCAATACCAAAGGAAAATCAGGTAGCAATATTGTACAGCCTAAGCCGGAAAAGTTTAAGTCGCCAGTTCGGGTTGATGTCCGGATGACTGAGGAAAAGGGAGTCTTCTACGGAGCTGAACCAATTTCCGCAACCCTTCATGTTATCAACGAGACCAATGAAGAAATCATTGCCAGCCTGGTGACCAAAATCAGGTTTGACATTGGCAAAAAGGTCAGGACAAAGAAAAACAAAGTGATCATTCCTGCCGGAGGAGTGGTTGATCAAGTCATTTCTCAGAAGGTGAAAGAACCTGGTTTCTATCAGGTTACAACGACCCTGTTGTACAATAAGGAAAAGACAACGGGAATAACCTTTACCCTGGGGTATGAGCCGGAGAAGATGGCGGTAATGTGTTCCGCTCCTGCAGACTACATGTCGTTTTGGAACAACAGTCTGGCCGAACTGGCTAAGGTTGACCCCAATTATACTGTGACGCTGGTACCTGACCGCTGCACGCCTAAACTGGATGTTTATGATGTGCGCATGAAGTCTTTTGGTAACGTTGAGGTGGGTGGGCAGTATGTCGTGCCAAAGGCTCCGGGCAAGTATCCCGTAATTGTCCAGTTTCTTGGCTATGGTTCAATACCAAAAGGTGCGGAGATGAAGGATGACGGTTTCATCCGGTACGTTGCCTCTACTCGCGGGCAAGGTGTAATGAATAAGGACAACATTTACGGCGATTGGATGGCCTACCGCTTGGACAGCCGGGACGATTACTATTACAGGGGGGCTTTTCTGGATGTTGTGAGAGCCATCGACTTCGTTTGCTCAAGGCCGGAGGCCGATCAAACACGGATCGTGGTAAAGGGTGGCAGTCAGGGGGGCGCCTTATCATTTGCAGCCGCTGCATTAGATAAACGCGTCGCACTTTGTGTGCCACACATACCTGGTTTCTGCGATATTCCGAATTTCATCAACCTGACTTCCTGGCCCGGTAGCGTATACAGGAAGTATGTTTCAGACAACGACAAAAAAGTAACCTTTCAATCGATGTGCGACATGCTTGCTTACTTCGACGTTAAAAATTTTGGGCCGCTCATTCATTGCCCGGTCTTTATGGGCATTGGGCTTCAGGATCCTATTTGTCCGCCGCGCACCACTTTTGCTCCATACAACCTGTTGACAGTTAAAGATAAGCGGTATATTATCTATCCGGAGTGTAAACACGCTGTGCGCTATTCAGACTTTACATCCGAGACTGATGCCTGGATACGAACTCATTTTGGCATGGTGACAGTACGGACCGGCGAAGGTCAGATCGGTACCCTAAAAGAGACATTCACCGACTCTGACAAGCCTGACACGATCAAACTGCAGACATTAAATCTTACGACGCCATGGGGATACAACAAAACGGAGAACGCCGGACGCAAGTACCCCCTTGTGGTGAATGGAAATTGGGGTGAGGGTATTCTCTTTCCTGAGAATGTGCGGAAAAATTATCCTTCCTTCTATCTGGACTTCAACCATCACACAACCGAGAGTGATGGCGTAATGTTGGCTACTGTGATCGATGAAGCAATCCGGACGAACTACCGCATCGATACGGACAGGATCTATCTGACGGGTTTCTCGGCGGGGGGTTCAGGGAGCTTCAAAATTGTCAGAGGTATGCTCTCCAAAGGGAAGCTGTTCGCCGGAATCGTGCGCGTCGCAGGACAAAGTGAGTCAGTGCTCGCCGATGAAGCCGTTGAAAAGACATCGCTTTGGTATCACATCGGCCTCAAGGATTTGACCGAGCGGATAGATGTTGCCAGGGCAACTTACATGAACCTCAAAGGAAAAACTGCCAATACGACGGCGGTAGAGTCGACTACGACAGACAATATCACCGGGTACACCCGCATCACCAAGACCCTGACCAAAAACGGCATCGAGATCATAAAAATGAGTGAGTACGAGGGTTTGGGTCATGAACCTGGCCCTTGCTACAAGGACCCTGCGCTATTTGACTGGCTTTTCAGTCAATCCCTCGCAAACCGGTAAACTGTTTCTTCAAGTGATATCATTGTTTTATTACGAAAATTGACCCCATATCTGCATCGTCAGGTTTGTGATTCTGTTACTTTGGCATCTGCTTTTATAGGTATGATCGAGTGTTTGCTGAGAGATAATCCAAACGAATATGTTATATAATGACCCACGGCGGATTGCATGTTTCATTACCTGAAGAAAGCCCAACCCGAACGGTTACGTGTTAAAAGTAACCTTAAGTAAATAAATAAGAGAAATGGCGAAAAAACAATTTAAATATATACTGGCCGAAACAAAGCCCGATGACCCGGCTGGGAGACCATACAAGGGAAAATCATTGCAGATGCTTTTAAGTGAAGGGAAATGGGACATCGTCACCATTCAGCAATATTCCATGCATTCCACCATTCCACTACTTACATGCCCTACGCCCGGAAGCTGTATGAGGTGATCAGGA
>CAYWTT010000132.1:0-8510 GCA_964461245.1 uncultured Prolixibacteraceae bacterium
CCGGGAGAAAGATGCACCGCACAGAACCCGGTTCATTCTGGTTCCCTGGCTTTCCACCCTCGTGGGCGGAATTATGGCTAACCTCTTTTTTCCATCGGCAGTGATTGCCGGATACCTGGTTGCAGGAGTGGGAGATGCCATCGGTGAACCGGCAGGAATCCGGTTTGGCCGGCATACCTACAAGGTGTGGTCTCTCTCATCTGTGCCGGCTGTCAGAAGCTGGGAAGGTTCCTTTGCTGTTTTCCTCGCTTCGGCTCTGGTTGTTTTCGTGGCGGCCCTGGTTACCCCGGCCATCGGAACAGGCTCTTCCGGTTTTCTGAAAATCCTGGCCATAGCTGCTGTTTCAGCCCTGGTGGAAGCGGTCTCTCCTCATGGATGGGACAACCTTACCATGCAAATTGTTCCGGTGTGGTTGGTTTCCCTATGGATGACTTAAAAGAAAATAGTGGCCGAAGCAAGATGGGCCCAGTTTTTCGGTGTATAATCCTGTCTTCCTTCCGGTATACGGTGGATGTGCTGTATAACTATTGGGCTAAGAAGAGCCGTTCCTTGTTTTTATGATGTATATTTAGCCATGGAAAACCTGAAAGATCATATTGAAGCTATCCTCTTTGACCTCGATGGTACACTGATGGATACGGACAACCAGTCGGTGGAAAAGTTCGCCCGGCTGTTTGAAAAAATTCATTTACCCGATCCTGAAAGACTTGCACGGAAACTGGTCATGGCATCCGAAACACCTGTGAACGGCCTGATCACCCTGATAGACCGCATGGGCATCGACCAGCCGCTGATGGATTTCTGGCAGAAGCTCAGCTTTGGAAAGGGGATTGTCAAATATGAATTTCAGATTATCCCCGGTGTGGCTGATATGCTGGAGGAGCTCAGCGGCCGTTACCTGCTGGCAGTCGTTACCACCAGGAGCCGGGCTGAAGCAGAAGTCTTTCTTCAGGGTAACAACCTGACTGGCCTTTTTGAGGTGGTGGTTACCCGCACTTCCACCTTCCGGTTAAAGCCTCATCCTGAACCGATCCTCTATGCAGCAAAACAATTGGGCGTGTCGGCCCACAGATGCCTGATGGTAGGCGATACCACACCCGATATCCGGTCGGCTAGGTCGGCCGGAGCTTATTCTGCCGGTGTGCTTTGCGGCTATGGTACGCGGGATGAACTGGAGAAAGCGGGGGCTACTGTGGTTCTGGAACATACCAAAATGGTTGCTGGGTTATTTAACCGGTGAAAAGAAGACCAGCTCACTTTTTGAGAATCGATCGAAATCCTGCCCGACTTTTCCAGTGCCGATTGTCTTATCAGCAATGGAGCATCCTGGATATTCACCACTAAAGTTTCTTCACTCATTTTCGGTGATTCTCCCCATTTTCGGGATGATGTGGATCAGAAACTGCTGATTTTTGTATTCCTCTGTTCCAGCATATTCGCGGATTCCCTTTGTCCCGCTTCCTGAGATCTGAACTTCACAGATGGCAGGATCGAAGGAAATACCATGGGACTGCCAGAGACGGTAAAGTGCAAGCGCCCTTTTATAGCTGAGTTCGAAGTTATAAGGGTAGTTGTCTCTGGAAGCCATCCCTTCAATAACGATCAGGTATTTAATATCAAGCCCCCTGTAATCGGGATTGCTGTTCAGCGTGTAGATCAGTTTGAAAATGGAACGGCCCACATCGATCAGGTAAGGGCGATATGTAACTGGAATTTCATCTTTGCCGAGGGGAAAACGGATCTGCTCTTTTAACCTGAAACGCTTGTATTGCGGCTGGTATTCAAAATACCCGGAAGGCAGCTGCTGTACGGCGGTTTGCAATTCCTGGATTTTTTCCAGCTGTTTTTCCGTGGCGTTTCTCTGGTATTGCAGATACCCGATTGTCAATACAAAAAGAACCAGCATCACAAAAAAGAGGCTTGTCATCAGGTCGGAGTAGCTGATCCAGAAAAATCCCTCTTTTTTCATCCCTTTTTCAGATAGGAGAGAATGATAACGGCACAAACCGCCAAAATACCGGCCCATGCCCCTATGCGCAAAACCGTTTCCAAGCGGTTGATCCAGTGTTTCCTTCCGGAATTACCCGATGATTCTTTTTCCGGCAACCGGGTGGTCAGCTCCCTTAATGCAGACTCCAGACTTTCTATTGGCTGGTTGCCTGGCAGGTAACTGAATTTCTCTGCCAACCCGGCAAGCAAGGACTGCACACTCTGATTCATTTTTTCTGATTGACTGGCAAGGGTATCAGACAGGGAAGAAAGGTTCTCCCGGATGGGTTGCAGGTATTCAAGCTGGTTGAAATGGGGTACAGCTTTACTGTACGCTGCAATGAATTCTTCAATGTGTTTGCCGGTGGCTTCGGAGATTCTTTCCGTAATCTGATCAAAGATCGTTCTCAGATCCGATTCGGTCTTATCCGAGAGGGTGAAAAGTGTTTCAATGCCAGCCCTGGTTTTCTCCTTTAACAACTCCACCGATTCCCGGAAATGGGAATCACTCAGGTCAACCGCCATCAATGCGGCCGAACCTGCACGGTCGATCTTCTCAAAATGGGCATTCAGGAACCTGATCAGTTCCCTTGATTCTGAAAGATTGGTCTCTATCTGGCCGCTAATCCTGTCAATCTGGAGGGTCCTTGATGCAAACTCTTTCAGGTTGGAGGCTATCTCTTCCATGACGGACAAATAGCGGGAGAAATTCTGAAAAGCTTCCATATTGCTTTCCAGCCGGCTGAATAATTCCATGTTTGCCCGGGTCACCCTGGTCATATTCAACCTTTCCAGCCGGGCAATGATGTTCTCTTGGACCTGGAGATTTGCCCCTGTTTGCATTGCCGATTGGTGCACATTGTCAGTGATGACAGTGGCTTCGCGGGTAAAATGATCCAGGCTTGCCTTCAATCCGGAAAGTCCGGTATCTTCGGCTTTCACCAGTTCTGGCAGCAGTTTGGACTGAAGGTGGGAAAGCTGGGCGTTTTTCAGCAGGAGGGTCTGTTTCTTGGCCCTTTTATAAAAAAAGGAGGAAAGCATGGTAGTGCAGAGCAGTCCGGTGAGGCTGGCCGTCATAGCCAGTCTTACCCCGTCGATCAGCCGGTTCACTCCTTCCGTGAAGTTGCTCCCGTCAATATCGGGCATGGCCATCAATCCGAAGATAATCCCCACCATGGTGGCGGCAAGTCCTAAATACAAGGGTGTTGGCAAGGATTGGGTGATCTCTTCGTCCCTGGCATCAGTCTCCCGGTCGATGATATCCCTGATGATACTGAAGTTGACAGCCGCACCATAGTTGTTCACCAGGTATGTGTTTATTGCATTCCTGATCCGTAAGATGGTCTCATTATCTCCTCCGGTTTCTGTCAGCGCGATGGCTGCAAATTGGTCATCCCTGCATCGGGCCGTATCATCCCCTTCAGGGTAAATCACATTCGACGGCAAAGAATCAGGATCTTTAAGGAACTTGCGTTCGATCATCCCGTTTTTCACATAGAGAAAGCTCATGAAAATCCGGGAGAATTTCCTGATATTCCTGTAAACCCTCACCGAGTGGAATAACTGGAAGAGAATGACCAGGATGATGACGACCAGTTCGATTACCAACAGTGGGTGGTAGTTTGCCATAGTCACATCAGTTTGACTTTGATTTTTTTATCAGTCACCCACCGGCCTGCGATTTTATTGACCCTGCCGGCTTCTTTCTGTACGATCCTGGAAGCATTGTTCCTCTCCGAAATATTTTCCACCTCGCATACCGGTATCACGTAAAAGTCAATATTTTCAATAGCTTTCAGGTCATATGATCCACTGATGAAATTCAGCTCTCCCGAATTGCCCTCTCTGTCAGGCACGATCCAGTAATATTTCCGGTCATCTCTGACCGTAACACCCTTTTCCGGGTAAAATGAACCGTCTGCTTCCGGAATACTGAAAAAAAAGGAAGGGGCTGAGCTTTTTCCTGAAGCTCCTTCACTGCTGCTTACGCCGAGATTTTTTTGCTGGTTCCCGGCATTTTTCAACCTGTTCCGGAGTTCCCGGTTTTCATTTTCCAGGCTATCAATCCTGTTACGGAGTTCCTTCTGGATCAGGATTCCCTTTTCCAGTTTCCGCTTTATTTCAGTCAGCGTAGCATCCAGTTTGACCTCATTGTTACTGTATTGATCCTTATGTTTCTTTAAAACTTCAATCAGGGGATAGGGTTTGAAATAGCGGAACTTAACCACATGCTTCATTTCTTTTTTGTAGGCTTTTTTTTCCTTTTTCAACACCAGGCGGATATAAACCAGTCCGGCCATGTAAGCGATGAAACCTCCGGCAATAAATGCCGTCACATAATACAACCAGGTCATTTTATTTCAATTCAGATAATTCGAAAGCCAGTTTATTAAGTATGCCGATCAGGGGATAAAAGAACAGTGTCTCCTCGATATGTTTTTCATCGTTTTTGAAGAAAGCCTTGATCCCTCTATTCAGATATTCCCGGATGTTTTCCCCGCGCAATTTCCTGAAAACTTCATACGCTCTCAGTTCGATATTGTATGAACCTTCCAGGTTGATACTCCCGGCATATCCGTCAAGGAAATTATAGAACTCCAGCACGGAGGCTTCTATCATTTCCTGCACGGATGGATCGATATCGCCGTATCTCGGCGTTTTCGGGATATCCGCCGTTTTATCCAGGGCCAGGTTCCACACACCAGAGTTTTTGCCTCCTATCCAGAATCTGATGGAATTTCTCGTTATGCTCTCTGCGATTCCGACCTTTAGGGCTCCTTTACAGGTAATCTCCTTGGGGATGGATGATAGCTTGATCTCCGGCCCGGGGGCCGGCAGTTGCCAGATCCTCTCAATGAAATAGCCGAACAATCCCGAAAGATTGGAAAAACCGGGGGTCGGGTCTATAATGGCGGCCGTCTTGGAAGCGGTACCGCTAAGCAGGATAAACCGGGGCATGTCGAGCCTCGCCTTTTTCATCAGTTGCGCTGAATAATAGGCGAGCGCGGCGTAAAAAATGAAAATGGGCAGTTTCATCCTCTTGTTATTCTCCAGCAACTGGGTATAGCTGAATGTTCTCCTCGGATCTGCTTCCAGTGCAAAAAGAAGACTGCTGAAATCGGCCGAATCCTTGGTCTTGTTCAGAATATTGTCGAGGATCGGCTGCATATAGGCATCTCCGGTAACGGCTTCCCTGGCGGGACCAGCAAAGGTCCTTACAAAACCATTTCTATCGGAGTTATTCCTGTATTCACTGGTCGGAAAACCGTCGCCAAATATGGCATTCCCGGCAAACTTAAATGATGAAATGATCTTTGCTTCCGGGCTTTCTTCATCAAATACGGCCAGGTCGGTAGATCCGCCTCCGATATCGACCGATAGACTCTGGCCGATCACCGATGATTTATAATAGAGATAGGGGGCAATGCTTTCGGGTACTCCGTGTATTCTGGTTTCAGTAGCTTCCTGCCGGAATACCGATTCATATACGTTCTTCCACGTGCGGAATAGTACCCCCAGTTCAAACTGATCCATGCTCACCGGATAAAACCAGGTGATGGTGGTCTTCGCAGGATCTCCTTCCAGAAGCAAGGTCTTATAATATACCAGGAGCACCATGAATTCAATGTAACTTTCCACCAGTCCTTTGTCGCGGACGTCGGCATAGTTGCCCCATTTCAGCTGGGTGCGGATATCGAGGTAGATCGGGACATGTATTTTTTCATACAGCATATAACCGTTGGCATGGCTGAACGGTTCAAGCCGGGTATTATAATCCGCATTCCGGTTAAATACCAGGGCCGTTCGCTGGGGAAAGCGGGCCATACCTGCTTCGGTCGAAGAAAGGATATACGGCATGATCTCCTTTTCGAACATTTTGTCATCGGCAACATACTCCGGCTTGTTGGAAGGATCGTTATACTGAAGCAGCGATTGCCAGACCGGAAGGCCGGAGGATACTTCAAATGGGGAAGCATCCTGGTTCCCGTATTTGTACTCAATATGGGTATTGGTAGTACCCAGATCGATGGCAAAGTGAATTTCGTTATACCCTCGTTCATGGGTTTTCCAAAGCGGAAGGATGCATCCACTGCAGCTTCCTGTGGAAAGGCGCAGTGTATCGAATTTCTCTTTTATCTTGAAGTAATAACTTTTCTGGATCTTGCCCTGATTTCGGAAAACCGGATCACCGGCTTTTATTTTTTCTCCTTTTTCAAAACACTCTATCGTGACATTCTTCTGATGGTCACCCGAGTCTTCGATGATCCCGATGGTGTAGTCCGTTGGGTACCTTTCAGCCCTCAGAAAAGGTACGACAGCCAGGTGAATTTCCGGCTTTTCTATGTCAGGCAGGCTGTATATCTTCTTGTAATGGATTTTTCCTTTCTTCACCGGAATTTCCAGGATGGCTTCCACACCGCCTCCTGCCAGCTCACGGAGTTTAAGCATCCTCCCTGCATTTTCTGCCCTGAAATACTTCAGGAAAAGCGGAGTCAGCGGCAGAAGATGGCGGGCAGCTCCGCAAAGGTTGAATCTGGCGGTATCGATCGAATAGGGAAGCTCAATGATCCGGTCTTCCAGGAAATTGCCGATCGACAGCCAGTAATAGGGATCTTCCTGGACCGGAAGTTTTGAATTTGCCGGTGAATATTCATTCCGGTAAGGGACCGAATTGTTTTCGTCCCATAAAATGCCTGGGGTGGTATAGGTCCAATGGCCGGCAAATCTTCCGAAGGGGAGCACTAGTGGTTTTTTCCCTTTCAGCGGGAAATCGCTGACTATGGTAAAATCGCTCGATTCGTTGATGCCTCCCTCTTCTTCATCTTCTTTCTGCAAACCCAGGGGAATGCCCAGTATTTCACAGTGGTCGTTGGCATTGTTCCTTACCAGGCAGGGATCGTACGACCGCAGTGTGTTCACATCCATATTGGTCACGGCTGTGACCAGGTTGCGGTCGGGATGGGTCAGCCTGACTTTTTCGAGATAGGCATAAACCTCAGGAAAGTAAATGGCAAAACCAGGTTGCCTTGATAGGGCAAACATGTACCTGACAAACGAGGGTTCTCTAAAAGCCAGTGAGGTGTATTCCTTATCGAACAGTTCATCGTTGGCGCTTTTTATCTTCAAAGAGGCGGCTGCCCTTTGGGCATCGGGAGCTGCAAAAAAGAGGGTGGCCGGGGAAGTCCCGCCGATGACCTGCCTCGTGCTTTTATTAACAACCAGGTATAACCGCCTGACATGTTCAAAATTGTAAAGCACCAGATTGCCCAGGTCCCCAGGAGAGACACTGTCCTGATCCCAATAGAGCTTCAGCGTTTCGGCGAACCTGTTGTGCCTGGTCAACTCTCCCTGTTCAGTGAGGGAATTGAAACGGGTTACCGGATTGTAAGCGATGATCTCTACTTTGTCGCTGTATTTCCTGGATAAGTAAAAAAGCTGGGCCACGTCGAGCGCGTCGGAAACCAACTGGTGGTGGGCGGTCTCACCTTCTATTCCCTGGTCGGTTACCCAGCGGAATGCTGATTTTACCAGATCAATCCTGGCAAAAGGGCTGGGGATGGAGGTGGCCACTTCTTTCCCTTCCGTTTTAATGGTGGTTAACTGGGCCGGAGTTAACGGCTGGCTGACAAACCAACCTGTACCGCTTGCCCCCTGATGTAGTCGGAATATTTTTGCCATGACCTATTGTATTATGAGACCTTTTTTAGAAAGCACATTTTTCGTGGAGAGACCGAAGAGTTTTATCAGTGTGGTATGTTTTCTGTTGGTCGAAGACCGGATGTCATCTCTGTCGATCAGCCTGCAGTTTTCCCTGTCGATGGTTTTGAAACTCACATCCCCTTTGGGCGATCTGTTTTTAACCAGGTTGAGGGCGGAGTCGGGCGTGATTTCCAGAAAGGGAGAGAAGGCCGGATTGTTCTGGCTGAGCTCCCTGAGCCATTCATCAAACAGATTGTTGAATGCTTTCACCTGCAGATTATATTCAACCGATCCGAAATAATTCCGGTCAAGGACCGAGTTCCTGCTTCCGGGAACCAGCTTGATATTTCTGCAGGTCCAGCGGGAGACGTTCAATGCCCTGGGAAGACCCTGCTTCAGGTATTCGGTATAGATCTTGAACCGGGTGAGCGGACCGGAAAGCAATTTGATATCACTCAGATTCAGATCACCAAAAGTGATTACATCGGTTTCATTTTCAATGCCATACTCTTTCACCTGGGTGCCGTATATGGCTTTCCCGCCGGCAACTTTATGGAAGTCGGTATTTTTGCAAAAATCAAAAACAGACAAGGCGCCTGCCAGTTCCAGAAAGTGGGCCTTGTTCTTCTGATCTTTACCTCCCACGGCATATTCGATCACGTTGGTATTTCCCCTGTTGCCGATGAGATAGAGCACGTTGATCTTGTTCTGGCTGATAATGGTGCGGTTGTAATAGTCGATGGCCACCTTCGACTTCTCCTCGAACGATTCGGAGTTGATTTCCTCCTGTCTGTTCAGAGAGAAATAAGGCAGGTAGGTGA
>CAYWTT010000133.1:0-8445 GCA_964461245.1 uncultured Prolixibacteraceae bacterium
AGTTTTTTCCGGATGATCAGGCAGCAGGAAATCGCATGGATCAGCATTGCAGGATTTCATCTGATGAACTGGTATTCGCAAAATAAATTTTGCGGAAAATGTGGGGCAAAAACAGAGCAAAAGCCGGATGAAAGGGCCCTGATCTGCCCGGATTGCCAAACAATCGTTTATCCAAAGATATCACCGGCTGTAATCGTAGCCATTATATGCAACAATAAAATTGTGCTTGCCCGCAATTCCAATTTCCCCCAAAATTGGTATTCATTGATTTCCGGTTACGTGGATGTCGGCGAATCGTTGGAGGATGCGCTGATCCGTGAAGTTAAAGAAGAGATAGGATTAAACGTCAGGAATATCCGCTATTATAAAAGCCAGCCATGGCCCATCTCAGGCTCAATGATGATCGGGTTTACCGCCGAAGCCGATGAAAATCAGCCCATTTCCATAGACAATAAAGAAATTGCAGAGGCTGCATGGTTTACCAGGGGAAATCTGCCGCCACATTCTTCGAATATAAGCATTGCAGGCGAAATGATTGAAAAATTTGAGAAAGGCGAACTCTGACAAAAACCCATTCTGTCCGGATGGTTTTCACCAAAGGAATCCAACTGTTGAGAAAGTGGGGTTTACGGATTTGCAACAATAGCCGGGTCTACCTGACCACAATTCCCTTTTTCCGCAGGAAGTTTTTCAGATCAGGGATGGCAATCTCCTTATAGTGAAAGATGGAAGCAGCCAGACCGGCGTCGGCTTTACCACGGGTAAAAACCTCGGCAAAATGCTCCATGTTGCCTGCTCCTCCAGAGGCGATCAGGGGAATGGTCAACTGATCGGAAAGCCGGGCCAGTTCGGTACAGGCAAAACCGTTCTTGGTACCGTCGTGGTTCATGGAGGTGAAGAGAATCTCCCCGGCACCCCGGGATTCCCCTTCCCTGGCCCAGGAATAGAGCTCCTTTGCCGTGGAGATCCTTCCGCCGTTCACCGTAACGGTCCAAAATCCCGATTCATCTCCCCGGGCATCTATAGCCAGCACCACGAACTGGCTACCGAAATTCAGGGCCAGGTCGTCGATCAGCTGCGGATTTTTCACTGCCGAAGAGTTGATGCTGATCTTATCTGCCCCGGCCTGTAAAAGGGCGTCAGCGTCCCTTAATTCGCTGATCCCGCCTCCCACCGTAAATGGAATATTGATCTCCCGGGCTATCCTTTTTACCAATTGCACGAAGGTCTTTCTCCCTTCATGGGTGGCTGTGATGTCTAAAAACACCAGTTCATCGGCACCTTGTTCCGCATAGAATGCCCCCAGTTCCACAGGGTCACCTACATTCTTTATGTTAATGAAATTGATGCCCTTTACCGTTTGTCCATCCTTGATATCGAGACAGGGAATGATCCTTTTTGCCAGCATTGATTCCTGTATGATAAATTTTTTCTCTTATATTTTATGTACATTTTCATGAACTGCTACAGTCCATATAGATAAGCGGACATTTTCCAAATTCCGCAATTCCGGATTAGACCTGATCTGAAAGCAGGTTATAATTCAGTATGTCTTTCATGGTGATTTTCCCTTCATACACAGCCTTCCCGGTGATCACGCCGGGGATACCTGCCTCGGCTAGTCTGTAAATATCATCAAAGGATGAGATCCCGCCGCTGGCAATCAGGTAAAGCTCAGGAAAGTTCTGCATAATTTCACTGTATAGCAGGAATGAGGGCCCAGCCAGCATTCCATCCCTGGCGATATCTGTGGAAATGACCTTTTGAATCCCCTTTTCCACAAAAGACCGGATAAAAGGAATAATATCCATTTCTGATCCTTCCTGCCAACCGGACACCGCAATTTTTCCATCCCTGGCATCAGCACCCAAAATGATTTTTGCGGGTCCGTATTTTTCCAGCCATTTCAGGAATGTATCGGGTTCCTTTACGGCGATACTCCCGCCGGTGACCATGGCCGCCCCGCATTCGAAGGCGATACGCAGGTCGTCGTCACTCTTTAGTCCGCCGCCAAAGTCTATGACCAGTCCGGTTTTCATGGATATTCTCTCCAATACGCTGTGATTCACAATGTGCAATTCCCGGGCGCCATCGAGATCGACCAGATGAAGACGACGGATTCCCGCATCTTCAAACATCCGGGCTACCTCTACCGGATCGCCGCTGTATACCGTTTGCCTTGCATAATCACCCTGTGATAAACGCACACATTTTCCTCCCAGAATGTCAATAGCCGGAATAATTTCGATCCTTTTCATGGCAATTTGATATTATCACTATGTAGACTAACTGACAACACAATAATGAATTAATGATCTGGTGACCTAATGATTGAGTCCGCTCCGAAAAGTATGAAAACCGATAACCGATAATCCGACTTCCTCGGTCATCCGGGCAGGCCGACAACCTTTTAAAAGTTATCTTCCAGAATCATCTTCAGTACGGCCATTGCCGACCATTCACGGTTGGCAGCTTCCTGTATGACCACCGAATCGGGACTGTCGATCACTTCATCGGTGACGATCATATTCCTCCTGACTGGCAAGCAGTGCATGAATTTTGCATGGTCGGTCAGTGCCATTTTCCTGGCATCCACAGTCCATCGCATATCTTTCGACAGAATCTGGCCATAGCTGGTAAAGGACGCCCAGTTCTTTGCATAGATAAAATCGGCTCCGGCAAACGCCTTGTCCTGGTCGTATTCCACTTTCAGGTCACCCATGAATTCAGGTGCCAGTTCATATCCTTCCGGATGGGTTACCACCATCTCCACACCGGCTTTCCTCATCCATTCCACGAAGGAGTTGGGTACAGCCTGTGGCAGTACTTTCGGGTGGGGAGCCCAGGTAAGGACCACTTTCGGGCGTTCTTTGGTCTTCAGTTCCTCGATGGTCATCAGGTCGGCAAAACTCTGCAACGGATGGCGGGTAGCCGCTTCCATGCTGACGATGGGCACCCCGGCATAATCGATGAACTGGTTCAGAATTTTTTCCGTATAGTCATCCTCCCTGTTTTCAAAACGGGCAAACGACCGAACGCCGATAATGTCACAATAGGAGCCGATCACCGGTACAGCTTCCCTGAGGTGTTCGGGCTTGTCGCCATCCATTACCACTCCCATTTCCGTTTCCAGTTGCCAGCCATCTTCATTCACGTTGAGGACCATGGTATTCATGCCCAGGTTCATAGCCGCCTTTTGCGTGCTGAGCCTGGTCCGGAGACTCGAATTAAAGAAAATGAGCATCATGGTTTTGTTTTTGCCTAGTTGGGTATAGCCAAAGGGATTCTTTTTGACCTCAAAGGCCACCTGAAGGGCTTTTTTCAGGTCAGGCACATCACTGACCGACGTAAAATTTCTCATTCTATTTGTTTGTATAAATTTACCAATTAATCAGCATGATCAGGTCATTCGCTGACCTGATATATTTTCCGTCGCTGTACGCCACTGACTGACGATGATTGTAACCGGCTCAGAGTGGTGTGGCCCGGTGACGGTCATGATCTTACCTGCCCGTCACCGCGTACAATCCACTTATAGGTAGTGAGTTCTTCCAGGGCCATGGGTCCGCGGGCATGGAGTTTCTGTGTGCTGATACCGATTTCAGCTCCCAGTCCGAACTGTGCCCCATCGGTAAATGCAGTGGAAACGTTGGTATATACTACGGCAGCGTCTACCATTTTTGAAAACAGGGCTGCTTCATCGCTGTTTTCGGTGACAATAGCTTCACTGTGCTTGGAACTGTACTTGGCAATGTGAGCCAACGCCTCCCGGGTGGAAGCAACGGTTTTAACCGCCATCCTAAGGGAAAGGAATTCGGTCCCGAACGATTCTTCGGTGGCAGGGAACAACAATCCGGAAGGATATATCCCGCTCAGCGCCCGGAATGCCGGCTGGTCAGCAAAGATCACCACCTTTTGATCTGCCAGTTTCCCGACAAGCTGAGGAAGGTCAGCAAGCCTTTCCTGATGAATGACCAGGCAGTCGAGGGCGTTGCAGACACTGGGCCTCCTGGTTTTGGCGTTGAATACAATGGCCGCTCCCTTGCTCACATCCCCTTCTGCATCAAAATAGGTGTGACAGATGCCTGCTCCGGTTTCAATCACGGGTATGGTGGCATTTTGCCTGACAAAGTCAATGAGCCCCTGGCTTCCCCGTGGAATGATCAGATCGATATACCCGCGGGCATGCAACATTTCATCGGTCTCTTCCCGACCAGCCGGCAATAAAGCGACCACATCCCGGCTTATCCCGCTACTTTCCAACACCTGTTGAATCACTCGCAGAATGGCGGTATTGGAGCAGATGGCGTCGCTTCCGCCCTTTAAAATGCAGGCATTGCCCGATTTCACACAAAGCGAAAACACGTCGAATGTCACATTGGGGCGGGCCTCATAGATGATGCCGATAACCCCGAAAGGAACTGCGGTTTTGGTGATCTTCATGCCGTTAGGACGGACTGTTTCTCCCAAAATCCTGCCGGCTGGATTGGGCAGGGTGGCCACATACCGGATATCGGAGGCAATACCCTTCAACCTCTCCTCCGTCAGTTTCAGCCGGTCAAAGCGGGGATCGTCAGGATCCATCCGGTCCAGATCTTTCCGGTTTTCGGTCAGCAGAAACGGGATCTGCTTTTCTGTTTCACCAGCCAGGGCAAGCAACATTCCGGTTACCTCATGATCCGGGATCATGGCAAGTGACAACGCCGCCTCTTTTGTTCTTTCCAGTTGAGTCTGAATTTTCATGTTCTTTTCCGTTTAAATTCCCGATTCCAGATATAAATAGTCGTAATGGATCAATGGTTTCTGTCTTCCTGCCATTTTCTCCTTTTCCAGTTTGTCGGAACCAAACCTGGCTCTTCCGATCCCTATGGAGTGGTTTTCCTCGTCCACGATTTTAAGCAAATCCCCGCTTTTAAAATCTCCCTGCACTTCCACCACGCCTACCGGCAATAAGCTGACAGCCTTGGCCGACATCAGGGCTTTCTTCGCCCCTTCATTGATCACAACCGTCGATTTGGTA
The DNA here is from genome assembly GCA_964461245.1 of uncultured Prolixibacteraceae bacterium. Classification (GTDB taxonomy): domain Bacteria; phylum Bacteroidota; class Bacteroidia; order Bacteroidales; family Prolixibacteraceae; genus UBA1413. The sequence goes on from CAYWTT010000133.1 coordinate 5,021, forward strand.
AAACTGTCGGAGTATGCAATCCAGTTTTTCACCCCGGAAACCGATTTCTCAACCGGAATAAATGCGGTATGAGGTACCTTTTTTTCCGTGTCCATTAAATCGAGCAGAATATTATCCCTTCCTCCGTTGGCAATATGCACGGCAATCCCGCTGGCTGCCACTTTCCTGGCAATACGGAGTTTGGTAATCATCCCGCCCCGGCCGAATTGTGAGGTTGCCTCTTCAATCTGGATTTCAGGGGCTCCGGTTTGGTTGGATATTTCAGCTATCACATGGGAACCGGCATCCTGAGGATTCCCGTCGTATACCCCGTCCACATTGCTTAAAATGATCAGGGCTTCCGAACTGGCCAGCGTGGCCATCAGTCCAGACAGTTCGTCGTTGTCGGTAAACATCAGCTCTGTCACCGAAATGGTGTCATTTTCGTTGACGATGGGTATCACCCCATTTTCAAGCAGGGTGCTGATGCAGTTCTTCATGTTCAGGTAGTGTGCCCGGCTCGAGAAATTCTCCTTGGTAGTGAGGACCTGGGCACAAATGAGATCATACTCCCTGAACAGGTCGGAGTAACGACTCATCAGCTTTACCTGCCCCAGGGCAGCCCACAACTGGCGTGATGAAACAGCATCGGTTTTCCGGGAAGGAGTGAGCACAGCTCTTCCGGAGGCCACTGCCCCGGAGGAGACCAGCACCACTTCAACACCGGCTTTGTGCAGCACCGATATCTGTTCCACCAGGTGTGCAATCCGGGGTACGTTCAGTGTGCCGTCACTTTTGGTCAGTACATTACTGCCCACCTTCACCGTGATTTTTTTATAGCATAACGACATCAGCCGGGATTTTCCAGTTTTTCGATCTTTTTATAGGAAGCCAGCAACCCCTGGATCAGGGAAGCACTGAACCCTTTGTTTTCCATCTCATTCAAACCGGTAATGGTCACTCCTCTCGGCGTGGTCACCTTGTCGATCTCTTTTTCAGGGTGGTTGCCTGTTTCCAGCACGAGCCGGGCTGCGCCCATCACTGTCTGGGCAGTAATGAACTGCGACAATTCGGCACCAAAGCCGATCTCTACCCCGCCTTGCATCGCCGCCCGGATATATCTGAGGGCATAAGCAATACCGCAGGATGCAAGGACCGTGGCAGCGGCCATCAGTTCATCGGGGATGATGGCTGTTTTTCCCAGTTTATTGAACAGATCCACGACCGACCTTCGCTGATTTTCGTCTTTTACATTGGTGGAAATCAGGGTCATCGACTCCTGCAAAGCAATAGCTGTATTGGGCATGGCCCGGAAAAGCGAAATACTGGTACCCATAACACCCGTCAGTTCATTCAGATCCACACCCGCTACCATGGAAATCACAATCTGGTCCTCCCGGAGATAAGGCGTGACGGTTTTCACAATTTCTATCACCTGATACGGTTTGACCGCTATTAAAATCATGTCTGCCTCCTTTACAGCATCCACATTGTCAGAACCCGTACTGACTCCCTTTTCCCGTAATTTTGAGAGTAATTCACTTCTCCTGCGGGTGACCCTAAGAAGCGAGGGTTCCACCTCTCCCGATATCAGCAATCCTTCTGCAATGGCAGTTCCGAGGTTTCCCCCTCCAATAATGGCTATTCTTTTGTTTTTCATTTTTTGATATTTTCACGATGGAACCTGACGTGTCAGATAAAGACTTCAGGATATGATTTTTGAAAGAGAACCGATAAATTGTGCCGCCTGGTCCTTTGACAATGATAAGGGCGGAAGCAGGCGGATGGTATTGGTCCCGCTGAAACCGGTAAAAATATGGAATTCGTTCAGCAGACGCATTCTGATCTCTTTGATGGGTTCCGGGAATTCCAGGCCGATCATCAGTCCGCGGCCCCGAATTTCAAAATTACCGTTCAGTCCAGAAAGCCCTTCCATAAGGAATGATCCTGTTTCTGCCGCGTTATCCACCAGGTGTTCCTGATCCATCACATCCAGCACAGCAATAGCAGCCGCACAGGCCAGGTGATTGCCCCCGAAGGTGGTTCCCAGCATCCCATGCCATGACTTGATTTCAGGGGAAATCAAGAGCCCACCGATAGGAAAACCGTTCCCCATCCCTTTCGCCATGGTGATAATATCGGGCTTTACCGTTCCATACTGATGTGCAAAGAATTTTCCCGGCCGCCCGTAACCGCTCTGGATCTCATCCAATATCAGCAATGCCCCATATCGGTGCGCCAGCTTTTCGATCTCTTCCAAAAAATTTGCGGCAGGGATTTGTATCCCTCCGATCCCCTGGATGCCCTCAACAATAATCCCGGCTACTTCATTCACTTCCAGCGCCTGTTTCACCGCCTCCAGATCATTGAAGGGAACGATGAGGGCATTGGAGGTCTGGTTGACCGGAGCCACAATCTTCGGATTATCAGTCAGAGCCACGGCGGCTGAAGTCCTGCCGTGAAATCCCCTGCTGAAGGAAATGAACTTCTTCCTGCCCGTAATAAAAGAAGCCAGCTTAATTGCGTTTTCATTGGCTTCAGCTCCGGAATTGCATAAAAATAACTGATATTCGCCATATCCGCACATCTCCCCCAACCTGTCGGCCAGCTCTTCCTGCAACGGATTCCGCACAGAATTGGAATAAAACCCGATCTTCTGCAACTGACCGGATATTTTCTCCACATAATGGGGATGACTGTGACCGATGGAAATAACAGCGTGACCACCGTATAGATCAAGGTATGGGGTTCCCTGTTCATCCCAGACGGTGCAGCCCAGCGCTTTTACGGGCGTGATCGGGAGAAGAGGATAGACATCAAATAATTTCATGATTTGTGATTTGTGATTTCGGATGATTAAAAAGCAACGGGTTTCAGGTGAAGTCCTGCAGTTTCAGCGAATCCGCACATCAGGTTCATATTCTGGACCGCCTGGCCTGATGCACCTTTGAGAAGATTGTCTGTGCAAGTGATCATTACGAGCCTGTGATCATGTTTTTCAAGATATACCAAGGCTTTGTTGGTGTTCACTACCTGTTTGAGCGAGGGATTTTCTGCAGTGACCATGGTAAAAGGGTGTCCGGCATAAAAAGAGGAATACAATTCGGAAACCTCTTCGAAACTTCCTTCATACCGGGTGTATGCGGAAACGAAGATCCCTCGGGTATGGTTTCCCCTGATCGGGACAAAGTTAAAATCACGGTCAAATCCGGGTTGCAACTGGTGCAGGCTTTGAAGAATCTCATCCTGATGCTGGTGTTCAAAAATTTTATAGGCACTCAGGTTTCCTTCCCGCCAGCTGAAATGGGTGGTATCCGTGGGTTGTTGCCCTGCACCCGTTGAACCGGTGATCGCCTGGATATGGAGGTCGTCGCACAGCAATCCGGCAGCAGCCAAAGGAAGAAAGGCAAGCTGGATACCCGTGGCAAAACACCCCGGATTGGCTA
>CAYWTT010000134.1:0-8434 GCA_964461245.1 uncultured Prolixibacteraceae bacterium
CCGACGATATTCGTCACGGGAATGCCCAGTTCTTCTGAGAAGAACTTCTGGTATAACTGCTCCGGTGAGGCGGTAAGGATCCAGATTTCAAAACCGTATTCTTTCAAATTGGCAATAAGTTCCTTCATCTCCGGATAGAACTTCCCTTTATAGGACCGGTGATAACAATTGTCACCAATCAGTTCAATTTCTTCCGGAGTCAATCCCGCAAGGAAATGAACCCTGTCTTCCACATAAGGCTTTCCGACGTTATTGCCGTCTTTGACCATCCGGTCCAATATGGCCAGTCTTTCTCTGGCAACCGGATCTGTTCTTCCTTTCAGAACCTCATCGGCATACTGGTAAAGGGCTTCGTCGGCTAAATAATAGGGCACCTGCCCGAAGGTGGTACCATCCCCATCGAAGACAGCCACCTTCCTGGTGTGAGTTACAATGGTTGAATTTAAAAAGGATTCAAGCCGGTCATTCACCTCTTTAGACCAGCCTTTAATGGCCCGGTATTCCTGCGCCTGAAGAGCAGAAAAAAAGCAAAGGACCAACAGCTGTAATAATAAAAATTTCCTCACAGGCATATTATTTGGTTTATATGTGTTTAATCAAACTGGCGTCTTTTTCTCTTTTCCATGTGGTGGCAGAAAAGAAAGCGGCAAGGATACTGGCGATGATAAAAATCCAGAACGTTCCGTTCCAACCCATGGTTTTGTCGCTGGCCACCGCTCCGATAAGGATTTTACCTAATACGGCATCCCCAAACAAATAGCCGAAAAGCCCTACGAATCCGGCTGCCGTTCCTGCGGCATTTTTAGAAACCAGGTTGACAGCCTGAACACCAATAAGTGCCACCGGACCGTAAATAAAGAAGCCAATCCCGATTAATGCGGAATAAACCACGGTCACCGTGGTTGCCCCGATATCGGTTCCGAAAATATGGGTAAAAGCCATGGCAACCGGAACAGCCTTCCAATACAGGAGAATACAGAATAGTACCAGCAGCATGTAGATCACATTGGCCGGGGCACACCTTCCTTTGAACAGCCTGGCCGAAATCCATCCACACAAAATGGTTCCGGGAATTCCGGCATAATTGTGCAGCGAAAAAGCCAGCTTGCTCTGGTCGCTGTTCAACAAGCCGGATTCCTCACAATATGTCGGAGCCCAGTCCCCGATGCCGTAACGTACCAAATATACAAAAACATTGGCCAGGGCGATAAGCCAGAGAATCTTGTTCTTAAATATATGGTTGATGAATAATTCCTTAAAGGGGATTATTTCACCCGGATTTTTCTCTTTTTTGGCGGTGTAGTCATTTCTGTACTCATCAATGGGGGGTAAACCACACGACTGAGGGGTATCTCTTAAAGCCCACCAGCAGAAGCCGGCTATTACCAAAGCCACGGCAGCCGGGAAAACAAAAACAGCTCTCCAGCTTTGTATGACGGTTACTCCACTTACATCGGCCAGAAAGAACCCTCCAATCAGCAATGTTCCCAAGGCGGCTAAATTACCCATCAATCCGCTGCCCAATGTATGGGAAGTATTCCAGATCGACATTTTGAAACTTCTTTCATTTTGGGAAAACCAATGCACCATTATCCGGCCACAGGGAGGCCAACCCATTCCTGCCAGCCAGCCGATGATCAGCATAAAAGCGAAAATTACAGTAACAGAACTGGTGGCAAACGGAAAAAGACCCACTGACATCATCAAGAGGGAGGAAACAACCAATCCGATCACCAGGAATTTCCGTGCATCCGACCGGTCGGAAACGGCACCCATAATGAACTTACTGAACGCATAGGCAATGGAAATGGCCGATAAAGCCACACCTAACTGTAATTTGGTATAACCCAGTCCTCCTTCCGTGACAGGTTGAATCATTCCGGGTATGGCCAGGGCCAGATTTTTCCTGACCAGATAATAACCTGCATATCCCAGGAATGCACCCAGGAATACCTTAAGCCTCATCCTGCTGTATTCCGAATCAATTTTGTCTTTCGGCAAAAGCTCCTTTTGTGCAGGCGGCTTTAGTAAATTTGTCAAGCGCATTTTATGTGTTTTTATACATTAATTAATCCGTTCAGACGAAGTTTAATTTTTAGAACATTTGGTTCCAAAATTTTATCATCGCTGCTTTTTCCTCATGCACTACTCCCGGGCCATTGGTTTTTTCTCCGTTTACTCTGGCCTGTTGCATCCCATACCGGACATTTATCTTCCCTGTTTTTCCGCATTATACCGGTCCGAAAATAACGCTTTCTGTTTGTAATTAATTTATTTAAAAAACGAAGCTAAAATAATACTTCTAATTATAAATGCGAAAATAATTCCTTATTTTTTGGTTTCGTTTTGATATTCTCAACTTTTAAACATAAAATCAGATTTCAAATCCAAAGGAGATAGCCTTGTTTTACTCTCCCCGGAAATTGTTACTGAATTATATTTAATTTGTAACATTGCAATTCCTAAGCATACAGATAGGTTTAAGTTTTTGGATTGGCTTTCAAGGTATACAGATGAAAAGAACACTTTTTGCAGTTTTTGTTTTAAGCTCTTTTTTTACCGGGATAACAGATGCTCAGAACATTAACAAAGGACTGAAGCAGATTACGCCGGAACTGCTGGCGCAACATATCAATTACCTGGCTTCCGATTCAATGAAGGGACGCAATACGCCCAGTCCGGAACTGGACCGGGCTGCCGGCTATATTGCAGGTGAATTTGCATTCCTGGGTATTGAAAAGGTCAATGGTTCCTATTTCCAGGAAATTCCGATGTACACCAGAAACCTGGATCCCGGGAATTGCCTGTTGAAAATTACCATGGGCCAGGAGGGTAAAACCTTCAGACTGAAGGACGATTATATCCCGTTTGAAATGACAGCCGACACCCTGGTAAAATCCTCCCTGGTTTTTGCCGGGTATGGCATCACCGCTCCTGAACACGGATATGATGATTACGCAGGCATGGATGTCAGGGGTAAAATTGTACTGGTCATGAAACACGAACCCGGAGAGAAAGATTCCACTTCCTGTTTTGACGGGATTAATGACAGCCGGTATTCCCTGCTGACAACCAAGGTTGAAAATGCCATGAAGCATGGTGCCATTGGCATGCTGGTAGTTACCGATCCTCTCAATCATTTGATACTGGCCCCGCAAGGATATCCATGGCCCGGGCTGTCCTCATTTCTGCCGCAGGATAATCTGCCGGTAGAGATGTCCCGGGAAGAGGGTGATATTCCTGTTGTCCAGGTAGGTGAAGCTGTGATTGCCTGTCTCCTGGGTAGTGTGGATTCATTGAAACATATCCAAAGGAGAATCGACGGTGCATATTCTCCCTGCTCATTTTCTCTGGATCAGTCAATATGTGAATTGGGAACCGGGCTCACCGTCCATAGCCTGGTAGCTAAAAATGTCATTGGGTACCTGGAGGGCAGGGATACTGAACTGAAAAAGGAGTATGTGGTGGTCGGAGGACATTACGACCATGTGGGGTTTATGAAAAACCACAAAGAGGGTGAAGATTACATTTTCAACGGAGCCGATGACAATGCCTCGGGGACGGCAGGGGTGCTGGCTGTGGCCAGAGCATTTGCCGCAATGGGGCGCAAACCGGAAAGAAGTCTGGTATTCATCCTTTTCGCCGGTGAAGAGAAAGGCTTATATGGATCTAAATATTATTGTCAGAAACCTTTGTTTCCGCTTGAAAAAACGGTGGTCATGCTGAATCTGGATATGATAAGCAGGAACGGCAGGGATACCTTGCAAATCGACGGATTGAAGCAAAATCCGGACCTGGCGGCTCTGATGCTGAAAGGGGCCGACTCGTTCAAAATGAAAAGCATTGCCGGGAAAGAGGATCTGTTTAAGCGGAGTGATCATTATAACTTTTATAAAAAGGGGATTTCGGCAGTGGATATAACCTCCGGGTTGCATGGAGATTACCATACCGTTAGAGATAATCCAGCATCTGTCGATCCACTGAAGGCAGCCACAATTTCCAGGCTGACCTTTGAGATCGCCTGGAGAACCGCCAATGCAAAGATTTATTTCAGGACTGAAATCAATAAAAACAATCAATAAAATCAAGATCATGAGAAAAAAATTTGCAAAGCTGGGATTGATGATGATGTGTGTAGCCATAAGCGGATTGACCTATTCCCAGGAAGCGGTACTCCTGAAATACAATTTTGTGAATGGCAAAAATTATGTGCAAAATTCCCAGGTTACCCAAAATGTTGTTCAGTCGATGGGCGGACAGGAGATCAAGGTGGTGGCGGAAGTGAAGTCGGACATTGCCTATTCCGTTGAAAAAGTGGATGCTGAAGGCAATGCAACCATCATGGTGTCGGCATCTGACATTTCAATCCGCACTTCCATGCCCGGGAGGGATACCACTTTAACTTACGGGGATATGAAGGATAAGAGCAGGGTAGTATATTCTGTTACAGGAAAGACACTGTCATCGGAGAAAGTGGACTCTTCAGATGTTTCAGCAATTGTGTCGCAGATCGACTTCGGAAAACTCAAAATCCTTCCCGGTAAGCTGGTCAAAACCGGTGAAAAATGGCAGGACACCACCTCAGAAACGAAAAAAGCATCCTCCGGAAGTCCGTTTACAGTGGATACCCAGTCTGATTTTGCGTATACCCTGGTCAGAAAAGAGAGCAAGGAGGGGAAAGAATATTATAAAATCGCTTACAGTGCAAACCTGGCTGTCACCGGCAAAGGAAACCAGATGGGCATGGATATGTTTATTGAAGGAACAGGGAAAGTTGAAGGATTTATGTATTTTGATCCGTCGATATCCATGATCGCGTTTTCTGAGGACAATACCGAGATGAATATGAATATTGCCGTTTCGGGACAGCAGAACATGACCATTCCCATGACACAGAATATTAAGGTGGTCACAAAATTCGAGGAGAAGAAGTAATTCCTTTAGCAACTTACCTAGTCGCGATTACCGGCAGAATTTATTTTTAAACCATATGGTATTAAAGCAAAAACAAGGTGGAAAACGCAAGGAGTTTGAAATCATCAATGAAACCTCTTTACGTGTCCGGGAAAAAGAGTCGGGAGATTTGAAGGAGTGGAGTGTGAGCCTTGAGTCGGTCGGGCACAACCTGGTCTATGTTTCAGCAACCAGGAAGCGTCTTTACATTATGGCATCCTTCATGGCTGCCTTCCTGTTGTTTATTACGGCCGCCCTGTTTCTGAGCGATGATATTTCAGGGAACCTGCCGGTGGTGGTTGTGGCTTATGTGATTTTTGGTTCCATTATCGGATTATGCTTTTTGTCACCCCTTAAGAAGGAGATCCATGTAGTGGGAGGTGGAACTAACCTTACTTTTTTTCAGGATAGCCCCTCCGCTGATGAGGTTAATGGTTTCATCGGGGAGATGATCCGGTTATCCAAAAAAATGTTGTTGACCAAATATGGCACGATTGATCCCGATTTGCCTGAAGAGACCATGATGTCGCAGCTCAACTGGCTGAAGAACCGGGATCTGATCACGGAGGAGGATTACCGTGACCTGAAAAAGGAGTATAAAACACAGCGGTTGATAAGGGACCTGTGAAACGCCGGCTGGTTGATGCATGAAAAACGGATAATTCCGGTACACAATGACGGTTTGCAATGAAAGAGCTGGTGTTCATTCAGAAACAGGGACTGACCGCTTACCGGTTTGTACTGAAGGAGGAGACGATCCATATCAGGGTTGCTTCCCTGAGAGAGAAGAGGGAATGGTGTGTTCGGCTGGTCGACGTAGGCCATCAGACTGTGATTAAAAAGGATTCAAAATGGCTGGGATTGGGTCTTTCCCTGTTTTTTGGTTTCTTCTCCGTTTTATTCGTGGTGGTGAATGTCATCGATCATTCCGCTCACCTTAAAACATGGTTGTGGGTTGCAATCAGTTTGTTTTATGCCCTAGCTTCCATTTTCATCCTGATCACGCCGGTAACCAATGAGATCAGGTTGGTTGGCGGAAATGAAGCACTGGCCCTGATTTCAGACCGGCCATCTGAGGTCCTTGTGCGTGAATTCATAGGTGAAATCATCCGAAGGTCGGGTAAGGTCTTAAGAAATAAATACGGGACTGTTGATCCCGATTTACCGGAAGAGGTTATGCTGGGACAACTTCACTGGCTGCTTGAGACGGAAATCATTTCCAGGGAGGAACATGAACGGCTAAAAGGCGAATATTTCCGTCTCAAACAGGGTGAAGATGGTGTCTGAATCACTCCGGATAATCCGGTCCGTTTAGGGTATTACCCCATTACCGATTCGATTTCCTCGGGTGTGACCGGAATGCGGTTACCGATTATTTCAGCACCGTTTTCCGTGACCAGGATATCATCTTCCAGACGGATACCGCCAAAGCCAATATACTGTTCAACCCGGTCAAAGTTGATGAAATCGGCATTGATTTTCTCCGTTTTCCATTTTTCAATCAGGGCAGGGATGAAATAGATTCCCGGTTCGTTGGTCACCACAAATCCGGGCCGGAGCCTGCGTCCCATGCGTACATAGGCAGTCCCGAACTGGTCGATGCGCTGAATCTCTTCATCGTATCCCACGTACTGTTCGCCGAGGTTTTCCATGTCATGCACATCCAGGCCCAGCATATGGCCAAAACCATGGGGCATAAACAGGGCATGTGCGCCGTTTTTCACTGCTTCCTGCACATCTCCCTTCATCAATCCGAGTTCTTTAAGGCCCGAGGCAATCACCCCGCAGGCCTCCAGGTGAACAGAGAGATAGGGTATTCCTGGTTTGGTGAGCTCACGGCCATGGTTATTGGCTGCCAGTACGATCTCGTATATTTCCCTTTGTTTCCGGGTGAATTGTCCGCCTACTGGTACCGTCCGGGTAAAATCGCAGGCATAATGCGATTTCATTTCAGCCCCGGCATCTGTCAGCATCAGCCTTCCCTTCTGTAAGAGCCCGGAATGATCATGGTTGTGCAGGGTTTCTCCATTTTGAGACAAAATGATGGGAAAGGCCGACATGCCACCTCCTGCAAGTGCAATTCCTTCAATGGTTCCGGCGATGACATGTTCCCTGACTCCCTCTTTAGCCATCTTCATGGCGGTAACATGCATCTGGTAGCCGATGGCACATGCTTTCCTGATCTCTTCAATTTCGTAAATGTCCTTAACCGACCTTAAATCGACAAGAGCCCTGGCCAGTGCAGCCGAAGAAGCTGCTTTCAATTCTGAAACAGGCATTTTCAGCAATTCGTTGAGTAAAAGCATGGTTTCAGCACGGTAAGGAGCCAAAAAATGGATTTTTCTCTTTTTGAAAATTGTCTCTTTGATAAAAGCATGAAGATTGCCTGATTTTTCCACTCTCTCCACTCCTGTTTTTTCGGCCTTCTCTTTCAGTGGAACCTGGGGCCCCATCCAGATGATATCTTCCAGGCTGACATCATCCCCGAAAATGATATCTTCACCTGAGTCTAAATCCATCACGCCCACCAGGTTCTGAAAATCGAGTCCGAACAGATAAAGGAATGAACTGTCCTGCCTGAAATGATAAGTGTTGTCTTTATAATTCATCGGGGAATCGCCGTTTCCCGGGAGCAGAACGATGCCACTCCCTAATTTTTGTTTAAGTTGCTGACGGCGTGCAATGTAGGTTTCTCGACTGAACATAATGGGTAAATTTATTTGTGAAAGATCAATCCGGTTTATGTACCGGGGAGTCATCCTCATGCTCCCTGCCTATTTCGTCCCGACCAACTGCTTTACGAGCCAGTTGCGGAGTTTGTCATTTTCTTCGGGATAGTTCCAGTGACCAGTTTCCTCAAAAAGAGTCAGGGTTTTGGGAGCCTGGATGACGTTATACGCCGAGTACATGGAGGTAGGAGGACAGGTTACGTCATTGTATCCCCAGGAGTAGTAACCCGGCACCTTCACCAGACGGGCAAAGTTGACCACATCGTAGTATTTTGAAGTTTCGATCTTGTCTTTTTTCACATTGAATGCTTTGTTCTGTTCGGCGAACATGTGTGGCCAGCCTCCCGCCCTGCCGTTCAGATATCCGGTCAGATCGCAGAGGGCCGGATAAAGGGCAGCCAGGAATTTCACGCGTGAGTCCAGTCCTGTTGTGATGATGGAAAGGGCGCCTCCCTGGCTTCCCCCGGTAACGGCCAGGTTTGATCCGTCAAATTCTGGCAGGGAGAAGATGAAGTCAATGGCTCTGACACAGCCTAAATAGACCCGTTTGTAATAGTAACGGTCACGGTCATCAAGGTTGTAGAACCAGTATCCGTCGAGTGTGCTCCTGTACAGGTCGTTGTATACATTGGCATTCATAGTGACGGGAATGCCGTGGATGCCTATCTCAAGGGTGATGATTCCGTTTTCGGCCAGGGCCACATCTCCGCCATAGGGACGGACTCCCGCTCCGGGTACTTTCAGGACGGCCG
>CAYWTT010000135.1:0-8414 GCA_964461245.1 uncultured Prolixibacteraceae bacterium
ACAAATTCCGTAAATGGTTTTCAAGGGGTAACTGTTTCATGACTTTGGGGAGTGAGATATAGAGGGTAGATTAATCCATGCTGTCAGATTAAGTCGTGACTAATTCAGTTAATACGGAAACCCAAAATTTTCCCCGGGTTTCCTGATAACAAAACCCTATCTTTGGGAAATTATGAACTAAAAATTGGAAAGACACAGCTGGGATGGGCTACTATTTCTTTGATCTCAAAAAATGCCACAGGATTTGGAGAATCAGGCAAAACAGTAAATATGCAAACTTCCACTTTATGAAGCTGAAATTTTTGCTCTTCACATTTTTGTATTTGCTTACAACCTCTGTTATTGCAGAAAAAAAACTTTTACCAACCAAGGCCCAGCAAGCCTGGGCCAATGCCGAAGTCGGGGCTATGTTCCACCTCGACGTTCAGGTGTTCGAACCCGGCTATGAGTGGAGGGAAACACGTGATTACCAACCTGATGCTTCCGTTTTTAATCCCAAAGAACTGGATACCGACCAATGGATAAAGGCTGCCAAATCAGCCGGAGCGACCTATGCTGTTTTAGTGGCCAAACATTGCAGCGGGTTCAGCCTTTGGCCAACCAAGGCACACGAATACAGCGTGAAAAACGCTCCATGGAGAAACGGGCAGGGCGACATCGTAAAAGACTTTGTTGCTTCGTGTAAAAAATATGGCTTGAAACCGGGACTGTATGCCAGCGCCTCGGCAAATGCATTTTGTCACGTGGATAATCCCGGGTTGGTTTTATCAGGTGATCCCGAAGAGCAGAAAAAGTACAATGAAATCGTTAAAACACAGCTTACGGAGTTGTGGACACAATACGGCGATTTATTCGAAATATGGTTTGATGGCGGTGTCCTGCCACCCGAAAAAGGAGGGATTGACATGCTTTCACTGGTTGAGAAATACCAACCCCAGGCCATTGCTTTCCAGGGTCCTTACGGTTATACCAACAACATCCGCTGGGTAGGTAACGAAAACGGGGTAGCGCCTTATCCCTGCTGGGCAAGAGCCGATTCAACCACCACAGCAACTGGCATGGTACTGATCAAAGGTTTAAACGGCAATCCCGGTGGCGGATTCTGGTGTCCCGGTGAAGCAGATTTTCCCCTACGGGAAAATTCCTCCTTTCAGGGAGGCTGGTTTTGGCATGAGGGTGAAGAACATACCATCCGGAGTGTGGATGATTTGATGGAACGCTATATTCAGTCAGTGGGCAGGAATACCAATATGCTGCTTGGCATTGTGGTCGATCATCGCGGGCTGGTGCCTGAAGCTGATGTTCAACGGCTTTCTGAATTCGGAGAAGAGCTCAGAAAACAATTTTCAAAACCATTGGGATCGGCAAAAGGAAGAGGCAATGCGTTTCGCATTTGCTTTGAGTCGCCGCAAACCGTTCATTACGTGGAAATACAGGAAGATATTTCAAAAGGCGAACGGGTCAGGGAATACAAACTATACGGGAAGAAGGATCAAACGTGGCAGTTACTGAGTGAAGGCAGCTGTATCGGGCACAAGCGGATTGAAAAGATCGAAGAAAGAAATCTTTCAGAAATAAAGCTCGAAATTACCGGGACAAAAGGAAACCCATTCATAAAAAAATTAACAGTGTATTGAAAATGGAACAATTTACCAGCATCGTCCAGTCAAAATCTGTGACCAAGAAAATTTTCTCCTTGTTATTTTTGGTTTTACTGATAACCAACGCGTATTCACAGCAACCGCTTCGCATTGCCTGTGTGGGTAATAGTATTACCTATGGCGCCAAAATTGAAAACCGGGAAGTAAACAGCTATCCGGCACAATTGGGCGTCCTGCTTGGTGAAAATTACAAAGTTGCAAATTTTGGGGTCAGTGGTACCACCTTGTTGCTTAAGGGGAATGCCCCTTACCGGAATACTTCTGCCTACCAGAAAGCACTGGACTTTCAGCCTGATTGGGTTTTCATAAAACTGGGGACCAACGATACCAAGCCGGTCAACCGGGTTTTCCTTGACGGGTTTGTGCAGGATTACAAAGATATGATAGCCTCGTTCCGGCAGTTGCCCGCCCATCCGAGGGTTGTGCTGTTATTGCCTGTTCCTGTTTTTTCGACTGACACCACAGGAATTACAGCCAACATTATTAAAGACAAAATTATACCAATGACCCGTCAGGTAGCCTATGAAACAGGTTGCGAGGTAATCAATCTCTATAACCTTTTGATCGAATCGCCGGAGTTATTTCCTGACAAGGTACACCCCAATGCTAAAGGTGCTGCTGTGATCGCCAGAAGAATCGGCGAGTTTGTTAAAATGAAGACGGAGCCGTCGTTCAATCTTATTGGAGCATTGCCCCAGGAGGCCAAACCTTTTAACTTTTACGGATTTCAGGGTTATGATTTCACTTTCAGGGAAAGGAATGCAAAAATTGTAATCCCGAAGCAGGCTGCCCCTGATCATCCCTGGATCTGGCGTGCCCGTTTCTGGGGGCACGAACCGCAGACTGATATTGCTTTGCTGGAAAGAGGCTTCCATGTCGTTTATTGTGATGTGTCCGAGATGTTTGGCAACGATGAAGCCCTTTCAATTTGGAATGATTATTACAGATTTCTTACCCGGGCAGGATTATCAGAAAAGAGTGTAATGGAAGGGATGAGCAGAGGAGGAGTGTATATCTACCGCTGGGCTGCCACATACCCTGAACGGGTTACCGCAATTTATGCCGATGCCCCGGTTTTGGATCTGAAAAGCTGGCCGGGAGGCAGGGGAGAAGGCAAAGGCAGCCCTGCCACCTGGGAAATTTTCAAAAAGGATTTTGGGTTTAAATCAGACGAAGAGGCAATTGTGTTTAACGGAAATCCGCTTGATTGGGCAGAAAAGATAGCCCGATCCGGCTTTCCGATGCTTCATGTAGTGGGCGATGCCGACGACGTGGTGCCGGTTGCCGAAAATACCGCTTTGTTTGAACAAAAAATCAGGGATGCCGGGGGTTCCATTCAGGTCATACACAAACCCGGGATTGGTCATCATCCGCATAGTCTTCCCAATCCCCAACCAATCGTCGACTTCATATTAAAGGCAACCGGCGGATATTCCGATTGACAGGAATATCCAGGGAATAAATAAGTCGGTTTTGTCACAAATTGGAAAACCAGGAAAAGAGATAAAATCATTCCTTCGGGCTGGTTAAAATAATTCGGAGGTAAAGCAATCCATGACCACCTTTTTTATTCTAAATGCATAAATTTGAATAATGGTTTTATTATGCCTTAAGATTCACTTATGAGGTATCTTATCGTACTGCTTTACCTATTTCTTATCCATACCGGATTATCCGGCCAGGAATTACCCCCGGTACATAATTTCCCACCCGAAATTTACAGGGGAGAGACCCAGAACTGGAAGATAAGCCAATCTCCCGATAAGACGATTTACATCGCCAATAACAGCGGACTTCTGGAATACAATGGGGCAGGCTGGAGGTTGTATCCCACGCCCAATCAGTCGGTAATGCGCTCTGTAACGGTGCAGGGAGATAAGATCTATACCGGATGTTACATGGAGTTTGGTTACTGGAAAAGAGATGAGTTCTTTAATCTGACATACACCTCCTTGAGTGAGAAAATTAAAGACCAATTGCCACAAGACGAAAATTTCGGAAAATCATCTGCTATCATCAGTGGATAATTTTCCAGTCGCTGCGTGGTTTATATATTTATGACAGCATAAATGGTACCTTTGAAATTGTGGCTTCCCGAACGGATTTACCCAAAGTGTTTGACGTCGGGAATCACATTTATTTTCAGAAGATGGATGAAGGCCTCTTTCAGCTTGAAAATGGCAAATCCTCTTTAGTGTCCGGCTTCCCTGCTTTCAGAAACCATGTTATTATCAATATTTTTGCTTACAAGGGTGATTTGTTGATTGAAACACAGAACCAAGGTTTTTTTGTTCTGGCAAACGGATCGGTTTCAACATGGGAAACGGAAAGTTCTTCAAAAATCAACACCCTCAGTGTCTATAGCAGTTTACAGTTACAGGACGGCAGTTTTGCGTTGGGTACCATTGGTGAAGGGATCTATTTCCTCTCTTCAGAAGGTAAAATAACCCTGCATATCGACAAAAAAAAAGGTTTACTGAACAATACCGTTCTGTCCATGTATGAGGATGCCAATGGAAACATCTGGCTGGGCCTTGATAACGGCATCAGTGTGATCAACCATACCTCACCCTTCCGGGTGTACACAGATACGGAGGGTATTTTCGGTACCGTCTATGCTGCGGAATATTATAATGGCTTTTTGTATTTGGGGACCAATCAGGGCCTCTATTACAAGCCGTTAAAATCCATCGGTGAATTTAAAATCATAGAAGGAACTAAAGGACAAGTATGGAGACTGGTAACGATTGACGGAACTTTATTCTGCGGACATAACTCAGGTACCTTTATTATTGAAGACAACAAAGCAATTTTGATATCCAATGTTTTGGGAACGTGGGATATTAAACCAATTTCGACTGACGGCAATTTGCTTTTGCAGGGAAATTATGAAGGATTGCATATTCTGGAGAAAAAGGGTGGTAAGTGGCACTACCGGAACAAAATAGAGGGATTTGACGTTGCATGCCGGTTTTTTGAATTAATGCCTGATAACCAGATATTTGTTAAACGAAAATTTGAAGGCATTTTTAAGTTACACATTGCGGATGATTATAGTAAGATTCTGGAAATCCAAAAAGAGCAGAGTGTGCCGGTTCATACTAAATCGGGCATGGTAAAATTCAATGAGAAACTGATGTACTTTGATGATTCCGGGTTATATGCCTATCATCAACAAAAGAAACAGTTTCAGAAAGAGTTATCGATAGATCAGCTTGTTCTGGATGAAGATTCTTACTTGTCGGGTAACCTGCTGGTTGATGAGAACCAGAATCTCTGGGCATTTACCAAAGACAATATGTTATTATTGTCACAAGACCGAATAGATAACAAACTTCAGGTAAACCGTATTCCCCTGCCTTTAACGCTCAGGGAAAATGTGGTGGAATTTGAGAATCTCTTTCACCTGGGAAGCAGGAATTATTTATTGGGTACCAAAAATGGGTATATCATTTTCGATTTGGATAAAATTAAGGACAGAGAATACTTCGTATCCATCAACTCGGCAGAAAAAAGCACTTTCAATGGGAAACGGGTGAATATTCCTGTAAATTCTAAGGATTATGTACTGGAAGCACAGGAGAACAATCTTGATTTTACGTACAGTGTCCCTGAATTTGACAAATTTATCCTTGCAAAATACCAGTATAAACTGGAAGGGTACTATGATAACTGGAGTGATTGGTCAGAAGAACCGGAAGTATCTTTTAAAAACCTTCCGTCTGGCAGCTACACTTTTAAAGTCCGGGCCAGAATTGGGAACAAGCTTACTGAAAATGAATCATCCTTCGGTTTTTCCATCGATAAGCCATGGTATGTTTCTGAATGGATGATTGCAATTTACATACTGATGTCAGCTGCACTTCTTGCGGCAGTTCATTATTCCTATCGTATCCGCTATAAAAGGCAGAAACAAAAGATTGAAAACGAGAAGAAGAGAGAACTGGCCTTGATCAGGCTTGAAAATGAAGCGTACCTGGCAAACCTGAGCAATGAAAAACTTAAAAACGAAGTTGAAACAAAAAGCAGGGAATTGGTCATTTCTGCCATGGCCGTTGTTAAGAAAAACGAGTTGCTGACTATACTTGAATCGGAGTTGAACCAAAAAAGTCCCAATGTCAACTCAGCACTCCGGATCATCCGGGAAAACCTTACCGGCGACAGCGACTGGGAAGTTTTTCAGGAAGCTTTTATCCAAACCGACCGGGAATTTATGAAAAAGATCAAGGAAACACATCCTTCGCTTACTCCGAACGACCTAAAACTGTGTGTTTATCTCCGTTTGAATATGTCCTCCAAGGAGATAGCCCCGATGTTAAACATATCCCCTCAGAGTGTCGAAATCAAGCGGTTCCGTTTAAGGAAAAAACTGGAACTGGATCATACCCAAAACCTGACGGAGTACATTTTGAATTTATAGTACATAACAACGGAAATATTGACCTTAACATTACCTGAACAACCACACAATGAAAGCAAATTATTGGGGTCAATGAGTCTTTGATATTTCTTTTTAATTTACACTAATTTATTGAATATCAATTAAATAATTTGATTTCAATCATCTTTGGAGCCTCCCTGCAAATTCTTCCGCTATGTATATTTTATGTATAGGCGCTTTTTTTGCAAATGTTCAGTACAGGGCTTAACTTTGATGATATAACAACCTGTTTTTCAAAAAACCTATGAATAACCAACCTGTCGTATACATCGGTTACAACGTTTCTTCCCTCTCCGGGAATAATGAAGTGAAGGGAGATTTTACCTCTGTTGATGGTGAAAGTTACTACGTAATTTCGAATGTGAACGAGATGCCTGCCTTTTTCATGAGCATCGTAAGTGTTTCGGACCACTGGATGTTTATCTCGAGTAACGGCGGTATCACTGCAGGCAGAAAAAATGCCGATTTTGCCTTGTTCCCTTATAACACCGATGATAAGATAACGGCGTCGGCCGAAAATACAGGCAGTAAATCCATTTTTCTGGTTCACAGACCGGATAAAACCTTCCTCTGGGAACCCTTTTCGGAGAAATATGAAGGAATTTATAAAACAAACAGGAACTTATATAAGAACTCTATTGGCAACAAAATCATTTTCGAGGAAATAAACCACGACCTTGAACTGGTTTTTCGTTATCAGTGGTGTACCGGTGATGAGTTTGGTTTTGTGAAAAAATCAACGCTTATCAACCTTTCTTTGCATGACGCCCGGTTATCGTTGCTGGACGGAATTCAGAATATCATGCCTTACGGAGTTCCCTGTGATCTGCAAAACGCAACGAGTAACCTGGTGGACGCATACCGGAAGAGTGAATTGCTGAAAGACACCGGCATGGGGATATTTGCCCTGAGCGCCATCATCGTTGACAAAGCTGAGCCCAGTGAAGCCCTGAAAGCCAATGTGGTCTGGTCGGTTGGACTTGAAAATCCCAGGTACCTTCTATCTTCCGGACAGTTAAAAAAATTCAGGATGGGAATTCCCGTTGAGGAAGAAACAGAGGTCAAAGCTGAAAAGGGGGCTTACTTTGTCACTGCCGAGGCAGAATTGCCCCATAAGGCCCGGAAAGAATGGATGATCGTTGCGGATGTCAACCAGAATCATTCATCAATAATAAACCTTTCGCAGTCCATTGTTAACGGAAGAAATCTGATCCGGCGGATCAACCACGATATTGAATCCGGAACACACGGATTAACTGAGCTGGTTGCAGCTTCCGACGGCCTCCAGCGGACAGCCGATTATCCGGGAAATGTACGGCATTTTTCCAATACGCTTTTCAACCTGATGAGAGGAGGAATATTTGATAACCATTATCTGATCGGGAAGAAGGATTTTTCAGCTTACCTGGCCAATGCCAGTAAGGTCGTTTTTTCATCGTTCGAAAAAACACTGGATGACCTCCCTGAGGTTTTTCATTTAACAAAAATTCAGAGAATTGCCTCTGACAGCAATGATCCCGATTTTATTAGATTATGCCAGGAATACCTGCCTTTAAGATTTAGCCGCCGGCACGGTGATCCCAGCCGCCCGTGGAACAAATTCTCCATAAATACCCGGAATGAGGCTGACGGCTCAAAAATTTTGGATTATGAGGGGAACTGGCGGGATATTTTTCAGAATTGGGAGGCTTTGTCTCTCTCTTACCCTGCTTTTCTGCAAAGCATGATCTTCAAATTCCTGAATGCGTCCACTTTCGATGGTTATAATCCGTACCGGATCACGAAAGACGGATTCGACTGGGAAACCGTCGAACCGGATAATCCCTGGTCCTACATCGGTTACTGGGGCGATCACCAGATCATCTACCTGCTGAAGTTACTTGAAGTGTTCGAAAAACATTATCCCGGGAAATTGGATGACTTATTCAACGCTGAAATTTTTGTGTATGCAAATGTGCCTTATCTGATAAAGCCTTACCAGGATTTACTTGCCAATCCGAAAGATACCATCCTGTTTGACACAAAAGCCGACCACCTTATCCGTGCAAAAAGAAACCAAATGGGTGCCGACGGAGCATTGCTCTGCGATAAGGGAGGAGATATTCACCATGTTACCTTCATTGAAAAGATCCTGGCAACCCTGCTGTCTAAATTGTCAAATTTTATTCCCGAAGGGGGGATCTGGATGAATACACAACGCCCGGAATGGAATGATGCCAATAACGCGCTGGTCGGAAATGGAGTATCCATGGTAACTTTGTATTACTTAAGGCGCTTCCTTTGTTTTGTTAAAGAAATGACAGCGCGTTCAA
>CAYWTT010000136.1:0-8335 GCA_964461245.1 uncultured Prolixibacteraceae bacterium
CGGTAATGATCTCCTGCAGCTTCCATAAACAGGATGTCTTTTACTTCATTATAGGGAGTAACTACCATCGTACTGTCCAACGGGATGACTCCTATCTTTTCTTCCCCGGAAACAACATATTGTATGTCGATATACTTCCGGTGCGCTTCAAAACGAGATTCCTCCTCATTCCGGGTAACATATTCATCCACATTGACAAATAAACTGTCTCCTTCCACCAGATGCCGGCCCAGGCTGAGTGTGTCAAGGTCATGTGATGCCAAAAAATCGAATGCCTTCTCCCAACGCGCCTTGTTTTTGAAATAACTGACAGCCAGTTCCTTCTGGTTGACCGATTCATCCGGACTGACTTTCCATCCCGACTTCCACTCGCCGGAGGAAAACCAGGATGAAAGACCTTCCCGGCTCCATTTGCCCGGATCATTTGAAGCAGGTCGTTTACATGAAAAGAAGATCAACAAACACAATACGGATGTAAAAAATAGTCTGGTTCTCATATTCAGGTTCTTTTTAACGAAAATAGTCCACAAAAATAATTTTCATCCGGTGCTTAGTCTGAGATGGAGCCGGCGGGCTGCCATTATTATATTGCCTCTATGAAGAGAACACCGGATTACAGGGAGATGAAACAGAACGTCAAAGACCCTTTCCCGACAATTTAGTGAACAAATCCCTGAAGATGGCATCCCGGTTGAGAGAGGAAGCCATGCGAACGAAATGACGGGAGTAATCCACACTATAGGTACACTGGTCGGTTAAAACGGGGCTGTGCACCAGGGCAGTCTGTATCCAGGAGGAATTAACCAGCCATGCCACTGCAGTAACATCCCAGATTACTTTTGACCAGGCATCTTTTCCTCCGCTGTATTCCAGCACGATGTTATACAAATAATCCGACAATCTGTTTTTACCTTTCAGATAGTAGCCCAGTTCGGGAATGGTGGTATGAAAATGCGAAACCACTGGTTTGCAGGGCATGACTACCAGGGGTACCCCAGAGTCAAAGACCACCCGGGCTGCCTTTATATCCTGCATCAGGTTGAATTCTTTCTGTGTAGGCCAGTCCAGTCCATTGCCACCCAGCCATACCACCACCACGTTTTTACGGATTTTAGGCTCAATCAGCAAGGCAGAAGCAACGTTGGTGATGCATCCGATGGTAACCACATACAACGGATCTTCCGGCGTACAGGCCAGCGCCTTTTTGATCAAATCCAGCGCTGCATCGCTACGGACCGGCTTCCCTGCATCTTCCAGATAGGAGGGAGAACCACGGAAAGCAAATCCTTCAGGTGACTTTCCCAGCATATTCAGTAACCGGAGGATTTCCTCATAGCTTTTTTCCATCCCATCACCGGGACTAACTGAACGTGCATTTTTGAAAGGCGCTGCATAAACGGCTTCGAGATCTAACTTGTCAGGCGATAAATAAGCATAAGCCAGGGCAAACTGGTCATCCACTTCATTATACGTGTCGGTATCCAGTACCATTTTTACCTTGCCGGACGGCGGTTTTAACTGATTTAAACGGAAAACTTCATCCAAGGGAGGAAAGTTCTGACCATAAGAAGTCATAATTGAAACCATCAAAAGGATTAAAACAATTGATTTTGACATAAAATTATGTTTTTAACACTCTTCCAATTCACGGAAAATCTTAATCAACCAGCTGAATAGTCTCCATAAAATCACAAATTTAATCAGATCTCCGGTTTATTGGCAGTGAAACTCTCTTTTTTCGGCAACGACAGTCCATGTAATAAGAAACCAAACTTTTATATCTTTGCTTTCATATATGAGATTCAGCGTCACATACCAACTCAACCTATACCACCACTTCGGCAAAGGCCTTTACGAGTGCTGGATTTTATAAGGACTGGCATTTGCCGCCCCTTAAAAAAAGGCAGCGCCCGATTCAACAAAACCAACAGGAAGATTTCCTGTCCCTGTGATTTTTTTCTATTCCACTGATTTTTCCATGCCAGGTATAATTTTCGATATTAAACGTTTTGCCGTGCACGACGGCCCCGGGATCCGCACCACGGTGTTCATGAAAGGCTGCCCGCTGCGTTGCAGGTGGTGCCACAATCCTGAAGGCTGGCTTCCTGATCCCTGCACGGTTTGGAAGAAAGTAAAGCTGGACAAAAGGGAATTCACTGAAAAAGAGAGCATCGGAAGAATCATGACAGCAGACGAGGTAATGACAGAACTGGAAAAGGAGCGTCTGGTCATGGAAGAAAGCGGGGGCGGCATCACCTTTTCCGGAGGTGAGCCGCTGATGCAGCCTCAGTTTCTGAAGGAACTGCTGCAGAGATCGGCCGGTGCAGGATTCCATACTGCCGTTGACACCTCCGGGTATTGCCTCCGCAGCAACCTGGAAGAGATCCTCCCTTGGACCTCGCTCTTTCTTTATGATTTGAAGATATGGGATACTTCCCGGCATGAACAGTTTACCGGGGTCCCCAACCGGCTTATTCTCGAGAATTTCAGGTGGCTGACAGAACAGGGCAAAATGCTCAGGGTAAGGATACCCCTGATAGCCGGTGTTACCATGACAGAGGAAAACCTCACAAAGATTCTGAAATTTTTATTACCTTATACCGGTAAAATCGAACAGGTCGACCTTCTTCCCTATCACCGGACCGGCCTGAATAAATATGCCAAACTGGGGATCTTATGCGAAATGCCCGGAGAAGAAGGCAAACCGGGAAAGGAAGAGATATCCGCATGCCGGATGAATTTGGAGAGAGAAGGTTTCAGGGTTAAAATCGGAGGATAGATCCTAAAACTGAGGTGAGGCGAACCAGAATTTTCACCAGACAAGAAATGAAATAAGATGACACCCAGGATAAAAAAACTTCGTGAAGAGAGTCTGAATGCAGTGCCGACGATTTCGGCAGAAAGGGCTTTGCTGGTCACCGGCTTTTATAAAGACCATCTTGCTTTCGGTGATTCGGTGCCGGTACAGCGGGCCAAAGCTTTCCGGCATATCATGGAGAACAAGTCCATCTGTATCAGCGACGGGGAGTTGATTGTGGGGGAACGTGGTCCGGCACCTAAGGCGACGCCTACCTATCCCGAGATCAATGTCCATTCCCTTCAGGATCTCGACATCCTCCACAGCAGGCAAAAGGTGTGGTTCAGGGTAGATAAGGCAACCCGCAAGGCATATGAAGAAGTGATCATCCCTTTCTGGGAAGGTCACTCCAACCGGGACCGGATCATGAAAGCCATGGACGCAGAGTGGATCGATGCCTATGAAGCGGGAATTTTCACTGAATTCATGGAACAACGTGCACCGGGGCATACCGTAGCCGGGAATAAAATTTACCGGAAAGGGATGCTGGAGATCATTGCAGATATTGATGAATCATTGGAAAAACTCGATTTCCTGAACGACAGCAAAGCTTTCCTGAAATCGGAAGAGTTACGGGCCATGCGTATTGCAGCCCAAACCATTATCGGATATGCAGCGCGTCATGCCAACAAGCTCGAAGAGCTGGCTGCCATTGAAAGTGATGAAACAAGGTTTCAGGAACTGAAAAAAATGGCGCAGGTATGCCGGAATGTTCCGGCCCATGCCCCCCAAACCTTTCATGAAGCCTTGCAATATTACTGGTTCGTGCACCTGGGTGTAGTCACCGAACTGAATCCCTGGGACAGTTTTAATCCCGGCAGACTCGACCAACACCTGATGCCTTTTTACCAGAAAGAGACAGCAGCGGGAACACTTGAAAAACAGCAGGCGGTTGAGTTGCTGCAAGCATTCTGGATCAAATTCAACAATCACCCGGCGCCCCCCAAAGTGGGTATCACTGCTTTAGAAAGCAACACCTATACCGATTTTGCCCTGATCAACCTGGGAGGAGTAAAAGAAGACGGTTCGGATGCCGTAAACGAAATGAGTTACATCCTGCTCGATGTGATCGAAGAGATGAGGCTGCTCCAGCCCAGTTCCATGGTCCAGCTCAGCAAAAAAAATCCCGACCGGTTCATCGACCGGGCGGTGAAAATCATCAGGACCGGATTTGGTCAGCCTTCCATCTTCAATACCGACGCCATCCTCCAGGAGTTGATCCGCCAAGGCAAGGATATCAGGGATGCGCGTAACGGCGGTGCCAGCGGATGTGTCGAAACCGGTGCCTTCGGTACTGAAAGCTACATCCTGACCGGTTATTTCAACCTTCCCAAAATTCTGGAAATCACCCTGCACAACGGATACGATCCTAAAACCGGGAAACAGATCGGACTGCCTACGGGTGAACCGGGTGACTTCGACACTTATTATCAGTTACTTGATGCTTTCCGGAAGCAGGTCAGGCACTTTGCCGATATTAAAATCAAAGGCAGCAACACCATCGAGAGTATTTTCATGCATCATGTCCCCACTCCTTTCCTGTCACTGATCATCGACGACTGCGTGTCCTCGGGCATCGATTATATCTGCGGCGGCACCCGTTATAATACCAATTACATTCAGGGAGTGGGATTGGGAACAGTCACCGACAGCCTCACTGCCCTGCGGAAAGTGGTCTTTGAGGAGCAGGAGTATAACCTTGGCCAGCTGACCGATATCCTGAACCGGGATTTTCTGAATCACGAAGATCTCCGCTTCCGGTTGATTTACAAGCTTCCCAAATACGGGAACGACGATCCGGAAGCCGACCGGCAACTCAGTGACGTGTTTGAAATATACCACGACGCGGTGAACGGCCGCAAGTCGCCCCGGGGCGCCACCTACCGGATCAATCTGCTGCCTACCACCTGTCATGTCTATTTCGGCAGTGTGATGATGGCCAGCCCCGACGGTCGGAAAGCCGGGCAACCGGTTTCGGAAGGGATCTCACCCGTGCAGGGTGCTGACACCAGTGGGCCGACAGCGGTCATAAAATCGGCGGCAAAGATAGACCACCTCCGTACCGGCGGCACCCTGCTCAACCAGAAATTCTCACCCTCCTTTTTTGAAGACGATGAAGCTATCCGGAAAGTATCCCAGTTGGTCAGAAGCTATTTCAGAATGGATGGACACCATATCCAGTTCAACGTGGTGAATGCCGGCATGCTGCGTGATGCTCAGAAACATCCCGAAAATTACCGCGATCTGATCGTCAGGGTGGCGGGCTACAGCGATTATTTCAACGACCTGGGCGAAGACCTGCAGGAAGAAATTATCAGGAGAACAGAACACGGAAGTGTCTGAAAAGACTATTTTTGCGCAAATTATCATGATGCCGTCAACTTTTCACACTTTATTTCAGTTTATACCGGACTTTCCCGCTCTGGCTGCGAATATCCGGAACTCCGGTTGGAACAATCTGCTGGGATTACTGACCATGATCATCCTGCCGGTGGCCATTTATTTCTTTGTACATTGGCTTCGCAGAAAAAAATCAAAACGACTGGTGGTCACCCTGGAGAAGAACAGGCTCTATTTTCCCGAATTTGTAAGGCTGACGGTCATTAACCAGGGCAGCAAACCTATAGAAATTGACAATCCCCTTTTGGTTTTCAGCAATTTACTGATTAAAAGGAAGCTAAAGCTAAAAGGAACTTTCGGATACAATTTTTACCCGCTGTATCTGGATCCGGGAAAAAGTCATGAACTGCGTATCGATATGAACTGTTTTTACCATTACGATCCGTTGTTGAAAAGATTTCCCAAAGCAACGGTATACATCAGGGAAATCAGCGGGAAATACAAGGTTTCGGCAAGTATCGTGCTCCGCAAAAGCCTTTTCACATAAGATGAGAAGCTGGCATTTCAACCATATCGATTTCTCAACCTATCCCAATTACACCGGAGACCATCTGGGAGTTTTCTGGTCTGCGGAGAAAACGGCTTTCAGGCTTTGGGCACCCACCGCCCGACAGGTGGAAATTCTCCTGTACCACTCCGGCAAAGGAGGAAAACCATTTAAAACAATCCATGCCGAACCTGCCGGCTCGGGATGTTGGGTTCATGAAGAAAAGGGCAATCTGGAAGGTGTTTTCTATACCTTTAAGGTGTTCGACGGGGAATGGCTGCATGAGGTACCTGATCCTTATGCCAGGGCGGTGGGAATCAATGGTCACCGGGGTATGATCTTCAATCCGTCAGATACCGATCCGGACGGTTGGGAGAAAGACCACGGACCGCAATTTTCCGGATTCACCGACTGGATCATTTATGAACTGCATATCCGCGATTTCACGATAGCCGGCAATTCCGGGATCACCCACAAAGGGAAATTTCTGGGACTGGCTGAGGAAAACACCAGGAACCGGGAAGGGGCAACTACCGGACTTTCCTACCTGAAAGAACTGGGGATCACCCATGTACATATTTTACCGGTCAACGATTTCCAAACGGTAGATGAAGAATTTCCCCTCCTGAAATACAACTGGGGTTATGATCCTCAAAATTACAATGCCCCGGAGGGTTCCTATTCCACCGATCCCAGTGACGGAAAGGTGAGGATCAAAGAGCTCAAAACGATGATCGGAGCCCTTCATGCCCGGGGAATCGGCGTCATTCTCGATGTGGTATACAACCATACCTGGCTTACCAAAGGCTCCTCTTTCAACCAGACCGTACCCGGCTATTATTACCGTCAAAACGGGGATGGTTCATTTGCCAATGCTTCGGGATGCGGCAATGAAATTGCCTCCGAACGTTTCATGGTCAGAAAGTTTATCCTCGACTCCCTTAAATACTGGATCAGGGAGTACCATATTGACGGCTTCAGGTTCGATCTGATGGGTGTCCTCGATTTAGATACCATGCGCCACATCCGTCACGAAGTCAACAAGTTAAATCCGGGGATCTTTCTTTTCGGGGAGGGATGGACTGCAGATGCAAGCCCCATGCCGGAACATCGCAGGGCGGTGAAAAAGAACATCTCCCATCTACCGGGGATCGCAGCATTTTGCGACGACATGCGGGATGCCCTGAAAGGGAATCACGGCATCAAATCGAGCTCCGGTTTTATCAGCGGTCTGGCATTACGGGAAGAAGCGGTAAAGTTCGGGGTGGTGGCCGCAATCTGGCACCCGCAAATCGTATACAGTTACGTGGAGAGTTCTTCGGAACCATGGGCCGCTGAACCGTCCCAATGCGTGAACTATGTTTGCTGCCACGATAATTACACCCTGTACGACAAGTTGATAATGACCCTTCCGGATGCTTCCGATGAAGAGATCCGAAGGAGGGTTAAACTGGCCGGCGCCATCCTCCTTACCTCTCAGGGCGTGCCGTTCATCTATTCGGGAATGGAGTTCTGCAGGACGAAGGGAGGCAATGACAATTCTTACCATGCCCCCGATTCGGTTAACCAGATCGACTGGGAACGGAGATCAGTCTATGCCGATGTGGTGGATTACTACCGGAAACTGATTGACCTGCGCAAAAAACATCCCGTTTTCAGGATGGTATCCGCAGAGTTGATCCGTAAGAATCTCAATTTCTGCAACAAATACCAGATCGGCGTGGTATCCTATTGTCTCGACGGACATCCGTCCGGAGACAGATGGAAACAGGTGATGGTGATATTTAACGGCAACCATTCACCGGTCAGCATACCTGTTCCCGCGGGAAAACTGAAGATCATTGTCAGAGAGGATGTGATCGAAGAAGAAGGTATCACACTGCATGAAGCGGACCATGTGACGGTTCCCCCTGTTTCGATGATGTTGCTGGCCCGGTGATCAGAATGCGGCCAGCAGCAAATCGATGTCTTTTACGGGCAGGTTGAAGAGATAGCCAATATCCCGGTTGGTCAGAATCCCATGGTAAAGGTAGATCCCCTTCCTGAAACCCTTCGAAGTTTTGATGTAATGGTCGATGTCACCGGAGTCGCCGATGGCCAGTAATTGAGGGATCAGAATATTACTCAGGGATATGGAGGCTGTACGGGCTACCAGACTGGGTATGTTGGGAACACAATAATGGATGATGCTGTGTTTCCGGAAAACAGGATTATTCAGGTCGGTAGGCCGGGAAGTTTCAAAACAGCCCCCCTGGCTGACATTCAGATCAATGATCACTGCATTCTCTTTCATATTCCCGATCAACTCTTCGGAAACCTTGAATTTGGGAGTGGCATTGAAAGGCATGGCCCCAATGACCACGTCAGCCGACAGCAGTGCCTTTTTCAGTACCCGGGGATAAAAAACCGAGGTGAAAATCCGCTGGCCCAGTCTCTCATCCAACCTGTTCAGGTCATCCACGGAAGTATCAAAGACCTTCACTACAATACCCAGGCCAAGGGCTGCCCGGGCTGCAAATTCGGCAGCAGTGCCCGATCCTATGATGAACAGCTCAGCAGGGGTGATACCGGTAACATCCCCGAAAAGCACC
>CAYWTT010000137.1:0-8335 GCA_964461245.1 uncultured Prolixibacteraceae bacterium
CATGATCCGAATAACAGTTACTGCCAGTCTTACTGTTGACCAGATTGAAAAGTTACTGAAAATGTTAAAAATATGGAGGGATAAAAATGGAACAAATTAAAATTAAAAATGTATTGATTGAGCCAATTAACATTCGATTGGCAGAATCATTCAAAATTGCTATCGGAACAAAATACCGCATCGAAAATGTATTGGTGACCGTAGTATTGGATAACGGGGTTGAAGGATATGGTGAGGCAGCCCCTCTCGAACCCATTAACGGGGAAAATCAGGCAACGGTTATTGCCACATTGGTGAGTTGTAAAGATTTTATCATAGGCAAGGATATTTCTGATTATCTATCCATCTCAAAAAAACTTAAAAGTGTTTTTTGGCCTCAGATCACAGCGCGTTGTGCGATTGAAATGGCCATGTTTGATGCTTTTACCAAATCAGTAAATATTCCGCTTTACAAATTATGGGGTGGAGCTGTCAATCAAATTGAAACCGATTACACCATTGACATTGTATCGCCCGATAAAGCAAAAGCAGATGCAGCCAAACTGGCAAAAATCGGCTATAAGGTTTTAAAAACCAAGGTAGGCATAAATCTTGTCGACGATATAAACAGAATATTAGCTATTACTGACGGAGCCCCTGGTTGCGGGATCACACTGGATGCGAACCAGGGATTTTCACCGTGCGAGGCGGTCTATTTTCTTGAAGAGTTAAGCAAAAACAACATCCGTCCGATTTTGTTTGAGCAACCGGTGATTAAAACCGATTTACTGGGGATGAAATATGTGAAAGACCACACATCGGTTCCAATTGCTGCTGACGAATCAGTTTTTACCAGTGCGGATGCAATGAATATCGTACGCACTGGGTGTGCGGATGTCATTAACATTAAGATCATGAAGTCTGGAATTATTGAAGCCCTTGATATTGCAACCATTGCCCGTAGTGCAAATATTAAACTGATGATCGGGTGCATGCTTGAAACCAAACTGGCACTGGGCTGCTCGGTTCATATTGCTGCCGGACTGGGCTTTGATCATATTGATCTGGATCCTCATCTTGATCCGGAGGATGAACCATTCATCCTTGGACCAGAATATAAAGCCCCTTTTTATACTATTTCAGACAATTACGCTGGAATTGGCATTCATAAAAGATAATCTGGTTGTTTCAAATTGTTTGGGAGAAAAGCTAATATTAGCTTAAAGAGAAAGCCCATGGAGAAACTCCTCCATGGGCTTTAATTTATGATCTGACTAACTATTAATCTGTCGGCTACATATACGGTGTGGGCTGGCTGGGAGGTGTCCATTGATAAGTGTAGGGTACACTCGGGTTGGCATCCCACCACATTTTATTGAGCCGGGTATCCGACCCATAGCGCTTAAGTGCCTCCTTATAATTATCGGCGTTACGCGTTTCTTCCGAAGTGGGCCAGGATTCTCTTCTTGGGATTTTCCCCTGAAGAGCAGACTGATCGGGGCCAATGGGGATTTTGGGGTAACCGGTTCTTCTGTATTCACACCATCCCTGGAATTCATCCGGATAAAGGGCAAGCATCTTTTGATTTATAATCATTTCAAGCTGTTTCTCATTGCTTCCGGACAAAGTATAGATCGGAGTCGCTTTAAAAGGAGCTATCGTCGCATCATCAATTTTCTTATATTCAAGATATTGTGATACTTCAGCATCAGTCCAGGTTGGAGCCCCTGTGTACGTTTTATTGTGAACGTAGTTTTTCATCAGAGCCGGTATCTGCGGGGAAGTCAGGTTATAAAACCATTTGGCCCATTCAATTCCGGCATCGATCCCTTTTTGATAATAGGAATTTGCGGTGCCAGTAAAGCTAGCGGGCAGCAAACCGAATAATTTGGCTTCGGCCAACGCGAAATAGACCTCAGAGCATTTCATAATTGCCGGTGCCACAACAGGAACCCTCCAGAAGTCTGCAATTTTCGAGGTTGAATTGTATCCCCAAGGATATTTGTATTCTACAGGTACATTACCCAGTGTCGGCCCACCACGATAATCCCAGTTCGGACAAGCGTATCCGTTTGGAGAAATACCTCCTTTAAAAGTTGCCATAACAGTATCGGCATAAATGCGGATACGGGGATCATAATGAATACCGTCGTTCTTTAACAGATCAATCATCACCTGATGTGTACCCACTTCTTCCGAAATAGTCTTATAGCTTATAATAAACGTAGCATACCGTGGATTCATATAGGCTTGTTGTTCAGTCGTATTTTTCACATAAGCATCATCTGCCACCGTAGTTATTAATCCGGCCTCAGTAAGATCGCTAAGTTGGGCTGCAGCCAGTGCAGGATCAGCATAACGGACACGCAAAGCCAATCGTAGCCGTAAAGAATTGGCGAGTTTTTTCCATTTTTCAACGTTCCCGCCATAAATCAGATCCGCTGAACCATAGCTTGCTTTACTGGCATCGAGTTGCGCGGCTGCTTCTTTTAGTTCCTTAAACAAATCCTTGTAAATACTCTCCTGCGTATCGTATTTCGGTTGAAATACGGCTACATCAACAGGCAAACACGATTCAAAATAGGGAACATCGCCGTATGTGTCGGTCAGTTTGGACGCAGACCAGGCTTTCAGAATTCTGGCAATTGCGGTTTTATTTACGAGATCGGCTTTATTTTTCCTGCTGTCAATCACATGAATAATGTCTGCTAAATTATTCATAGCAATTCCGTACTGAAAAGACCATTCGGCCGGAGCATCTGTTTCATTAAACGGGTTGTTATCCCCTCGGGTAGACATACCGCAGTAACAACCATAAGTTCCGTTGCCATACGACGAGTTTCCCACCACACTGTTCCACTCAACATAGGTCAATAAAAGGCCCGGATCGATTAATTCAGAGGTAACAATCTTAGGATTGGTATTCATTTCTTCGAATTTCTCCGTACAGGCATTCGTCATCAGTAATCCCAGCGCACATGAAGCGAGCATGGCCATTTTATATATTTTTTTCATAATTCTCAACTTTTAATATCAACAACATTACTAAAAACTAAGCTTAAGATTGAGTTCCCATGCGCGGGTCGTAGGCATCGAAATCGATTCAACACCTGCATAACTGGCGGAAGTGTTGGGGGAAGACTCCGGAGCGACTCCCATATCCTGCATGTGTTCTTCAAGGTACAATAAGTTACGGCCGATTGCACTCAGGGTCATTCCTTTAATGGGACTCTTCTTAAACAGGGAAGGATTAAAGTCATAAGAGAGCATAACTTCCCTTAAGCTGATGTAACTGCCATCCAAAACAAATTCTTCGGTAATGTCGCTCCAGGCACGTTGTGCCCAATAGGTTTGCCCATCCACCGCTTTTGTGTTTTTTACATAAGAGACATTACCAGATCCGTCTTTAACTTCAACAACCCCATCCACAATACCAACCAGGGGCGTTTGATTCCCGTTCGCATCCACATCATGGAGTCTGCGCCCTTCAACCGTCCAGCTACCTGTCCCTTTGGCCTCCATTTGATATTTTGTTGACGAGATTAATTCATTCCCCTGAACAAAATCAAGCAAAACATTCAATGCAAATCCTTTATATGAAAAGGTGTTGTTTAAACCACCAATCCAGTCGGGAGTAATATTCCCAAGTTTTTGTTGGGTGGCAGTTGGCAAATAATAACCATCAGCCGAAACAATCTTTTGACCATCAGGAGCTCTTCGATAGGCATACCCTACTATGTTGCCGAATTTTTCACCAACCCTTGCTTCAACAATGGCACCACCAGCTCCGCCGGTGGCCAACGTAAGTGCAGAAACTCCCGGAGCCAGGGCAACTACTTTCGATTCATTTGTTGAAAAGTTTGCAGCAATATCCCAGGAAAAACCAGTCCTTGTTTTGATAGGATTTAAGTTGAGCGTACATTCAAAACCTTTATTCTGAATTTCACCGGCATTGATTACCACTGAACTATATCCACTGGCACTGGAGATAATTGCGTTTGTGATCTGATCGGAAGTCTTGCTGTTATAATAGGTCACATCCACTCCAATCCGGTTCTTTAAAAATCTTAAATTGGCACCTACCTCCCAGGCTTCGGTCAACTCATTCTTTAAATGAACATTAGGTATACTGGTATTCATGGAAGACAAGCCTTGTCCATTGTAAGTCGTTGTAGTCGAATTATATCCGTTCTTTGTCAAGTATGGTTCAGAATCATTACCCACCTGTGCCCAGGAAGCCCTTATCTTTCCGAAAGAGAGAATATCGGCAGGAATTCCCTTGAATGCATCCGTAAATATAAAGCTTGTACTCACTGAAGGATAGAAGAAAGAATAATTATCCAAACCAAGTGCCGACGACCAGTCGTTGCGGCCCGTCACATCCAGAAAGAGATAGTTGTTGTAAGCAACCTGCCCAGTCATGAATACCGACTGCATTTCTTTCCTTGAAAACCCGGTTGCAGGACGAATATCGGTACAGTTGCTCACATCGTAGACGCCCGGAGCTTTAAATTTCCGGCTATCTAACCATTGTGATTTTCTTTCCTGATATAATATACTTGCCCCGACCGAACCATTTACAGTGAAATGTTCTGAAAGTGGTTTGTTGGCCGTTAATATCACATCGGCATTTACATCTTTAACTAAGCTGAAAGAATTATAGACCCTGCCCAAATAATTATCGCCGCCTTTAGCGCCAATAGGCCAGGTTTTATCCACCGTCTGGGTAAAATAATCTGTACCGACCCTGCCAAGCAGACTCAACCAGTTGTTAAATTTAAGGGTTCCTGATACCAGCCCGATAATCCTATCCTTGTTGTCGTGGTTTTTTAATTCATTGACAACAAAATATGGATTGTACGGTATTCCAGGCCAGCTCCCGGGAAGCTTTGTTTTTTCATAGTACTCTTTCAGAAAATCCATGGGAATGTATCTCCCCATCGTACAAAGAGACCGGGTTACATTTTCATCGCTTCCACCCAAAACAGGTCTGTTAAAGCCCTCGTCGTGCATATAATTGATCTTGGCATCGATCGACAAGTAGTCGGTGAGCTGGGAGGAGCCCCGTAACATCACCGTCTGTTTGTTCAATCTGTTATTGGGGATGATCCCCGTCATGGTTGTATTGCCCAGAGAAAGCCGGACTATGCTTTTATCATTACCTCCGGAAATGGATAACGTATTCGAATTGGTAATACCTGTGTCATAAAAATTTGCTACGTTATCTGCTGGTTGCGGCAGCAGTACAAGCGTTTTTTTAAATGCATCTTCCGGGAAAACAAAGGGATTAACGATGGTTCTGCTTCCATCGAGTGGAGGTCCATAACTGTCGGTATGCCAGGTATCCATTGTTTCATATGATTTCCCATCAATGGTTTTCATGCTTCCATAAATGTTCGTGTCCTCATACCCGTTGGCATAATAGTTCTGAAAAGTGGGGATCAGGTTAATGGTCTCAACTGAAAGATTGGAGTTGATTTCTATCCCAATTCCCTTTTTCTTCTTTCCGGACTTCGTGGTAATCAGGATAACACCATTACTTCCTTTTGCACCATAGAGAGCGGTGGCGCTGGGTCCTTTCAGAACCGTCATACTTTCGACATCTTCAGGATTGATATCGCCCACTCCGTCTCCAAGGTCATTGTCATTCCAGGTACCTCCGGAACTATGGCCTATATTGGTAATCGGAACGCCATCAACCACAAAAAGAGGCTGGTTGTTCCCCTGGAGTGATCTGACACCACGAATCGTAATTGCAGAAGATCCTCCGGTACCCGACGAGGTTTTGGAAATCTGAACCCCAGCTACCTTACCGGTCAGATTATTCATGACATTCAGTTCCCTGCTCGACGATAAATCACCGGTGCCGATTTCCTGCATGGCAAATCCAAGCGCTTTGGCCTCCCGTTTAAGACCAAGTGCCGTTACCACTACCTCCCCCAAATCCGATGCCGACATCACCATTTTTACATTAATTTCATCGGATGCGCCAATCTTCACTGACGTGGTTTCCATTCCAACGAATGAAAACACGAGCGTTTCTGCACCTTTTGGCAGTACGATCGAATACCTACCGTCAGCATCCGTAATCGTACCCACATTTTTAACTTCTTTCACCAAGACAGTAACTCCGGGTAAGGTAAGCCCATCGGATGCGGAAGTAATGGTGCCTTTAACAACACGTTGCTGCGCAAAAACGCTTCCCAGCAAAGTGATGATTATGACAAGTGTTGCAAAAAGTTTTCTTCTCATAAATTCTAAAATTTTACATGTTATTGATATTTAATTAGTTTAATTCAATATGTTATTTTGAAACCTAGGATCCCTGGTTGCCAAGCGCTTATTGGCATTGGACTTTTAATAAGGATCTCCCTCCTTCCACTATGCTGATATTTCCACGCCAAATCTTTCTTTTGCTGTTTTCCTGAAGATTCCCAGATCTTCAAAAGCCCGGGTACCCCCTGCGGCTGTAGTGGAAACTGCGCCGGTCAGATTTCCAAACTTTTGACATTCCTCCAAACTGTTACCTTTTATAAACTGGTAAATAAAACCCGCATTAAAACTGTCTCCTGCTCCAATTGAATCTACAACCTGGCTGTTTAAAAAGGATGGGATATCCGATAACTGATCCTTATGGTATACAATGGATCCTTTATTGCCTCTTTTCACGGCAAGGATGTTTGTCCAGGCTTTTATTGAATTCATGGCATCCTCCAGATTTTCTTTTCCGGTTAAAAACATCAACTCTTTCTCATTGGGAAGAAAAACGTCTACGTGAGGTAATACGTCCGCAACATCCAGTTCCCAGGTTTCCCTGGGATCCCATTGCATGTCAAATGAGGTGGTCAAGCCCAGTCTTTTGGCTTTTCTGAACAATTCACCTAAACTTCCCCACATGCCCGGCTGAAGAAAATAAGATGAAAAATGAAGATGCCTGGCTTTTTTTAAATCGTATTCAGTGATGTCGTTTATGGTCAGATGATCCATTGCTCCGGGATAGGTAGTATTGGCACGGTCTTCATCCACATTCAGCACAACGGTCGCACCGGTACCCGCATTTTTGTCAATCTTAATCATTGAAACATCCACCTTCTTCGTCTGGAGGCTCTCCATGACAATTTCTCCAAATTTGTCCTTCCCGATTTTCCCGATAAAAGCAACCCTGGCGCCAAGGCTCGCAATATTACTGGCAAAAATCGCAGACGAACTCCCTAAGGTTAATGTCATCTTTCGGGCAATGACTTCTTTTCCAATTTCAGGGAATTTTTCAATCTTATCCAGAATCAGGTCCACATTCAGTTCCCCTACTACCAAAACATCATACATCTTCTTCATGTTCAATAACTATTTTTTAGTGCTCTCCCTGACAACATCAAGGTAACCAATCCTTGTTTTCATTTCAAAAACGTTTAAGAAGAACACAACGATTCGCATAAATTATGGTCAATATTGAGATTCAACATGCGAAAATAAGAAAATATTTAAAACAACACAAGGTATTGTAATTTTTATTTTTACTTTTTTCTTATTTTTCTCTTACACAACGAAACGAAAGCAGAGAATTCTGCCTTGCACTCCCTTTTGTTGTTGTTTAAAAAACTACAGGAAGATTTTTTAAAGCTTATTTGGAGGGATTATCCAGGCATTCACCATCAGGGAGGATTGAATCAGCGTTAAGAAATCTATAGATTCACTCCCCTTTTTCATCCATCGATCTCTGAGACATTGTTACAGAGATAGGTCACAAACAAGCAGGTCTTTCCACGGGTTTCAGGACAAAGAATACGAAGGATCTGATTTAAAAGGCAAATAAATGTAATGAAAGAAATAATGAAAATATACAAGGCCAAAGTCATTATATAGAAAGGAAATGTTTATACTTGTAAATTATAAACGAAGGATACGATAAATTCTGTAATTGAAATTACTTTTATTTAATAAAAACACCCTTACCCTTTCACCTGACATAGCAACAGAATGTAAAGTTTAATACCAATGGATAATGATTAATACAGGTCAAAATGAAAAAAAGAAGTTGCTATTTAAGCAGTAACATAAATTCATTACTAGTCTTCTTGGCGTATTTAATTCTCTGTGTTGCTTGTGTTTCCTCAAAAAGCACGAAGGAAGAATTTTGTACAGAAATGGATTTCAAAAAGATGAACAAAATTGATATCCATTGTCATATAAACGTGGAGAGACATTCCTTCATGGAACAGGCACTGGCGTATAACTTTCGGATTCTGACGATTAACACGGATGCGTCAGAGCTGAAACAAACGATTCAAGATCAGGAAAGGATAGCCATTATACAACGGAATGCATTTCCTGACCATCTGGCCTACCTGACTTCATT
>CAYWTT010000138.1:0-8327 GCA_964461245.1 uncultured Prolixibacteraceae bacterium
CCGCAAGGATAACAGAGGCCAACCCAATAATATTAAAAAACACACCCATGTAAATGGAACGGAAGCCCCGCAGGAACGTTGCCGCTTTGCCACTGTAACGCAGTTCGTAAAATTCAATGTCGGTCAGGGCTTTTGTCCTGTTCCACAACCGGGCATATACAAAAACAGTAAGCATCCCTGTCAGTAGAAAAGCCCACCAGACCCAGTTGCCCGAAATCCCATTCTTCCGGATAATCTCAGTAAACAGGTTGGCTGAATTCGTAGAGGTTGTGGCAGCAGCCATGGAGATGCCAAGCAACCACCAGGGCATATTCCTGCCCGACAAAAAAAACTCAGAGGAACTTTTCCCGGCTTTTCTGGAAGTGACAAAGCCAATTGAAATAAGTATTATAAAAAACAGGACGATAATAATATAATCTAATGGTTGCATAAGTTTTAATCCTGGCGTTTGATAATGATTTTATTTATTAGCTTTTGAATACGGGAACCAGGAAAAGTCCGATGATTTTGTCTTTTACTTCTTCCTCCGGACAGGTAACGTCAAAAATCAGGGATGGCTTCAGATAATGAAGTTGTTTTTTATTCCTGAAGTGTTCTTCTCCACCTCCGGTAATGTTCAGCATAATGACCGCATCTTTCGGAAAAGAAGTTTTTTTCACTTCTTCCATAAGTGAAGCAACAGCTACTGCGGCCGCCGGATGAATATCAATGCCTTCGGTTTCTCTGATGATTTGCGCAGCCATACGGGCTTCCTGGTTGATAACCTTCAATACCTTACCCCCGGTATCGGACAGTGCATCATACAGACCACCTGCTGGAGGGTAAGGTGGTTTGCGGTTCGAAAGGACTTTGGCGTCAATAACATTGACTTGTTTACGGGCTATATCATCATCCATTGTAAGCAGGTTACGCGAACCTTTCTCCCAGGCATCATAGATAGGTGTAAACGGGCTATTTTGGGAGACCATCAGTTTCATTTTATTATTGCCAAACCTTCCATCTTCAATCAGCCGGAGGTTGGCCTCCCACGCTGCGATAGACCCGGTCCCGCTCCCCACTGCCTGGAAATAGTAGTCAGGAATACGGCCAATGGCCGTTGCTGCAGAAAGTAAGGTTGTACCCATCCCATCGCGACGGGCTACGTTCTTTGCCCCTCCCTCCGCAATAAAGCCATCCATGGAGGCAGCAATATTGGAAAGCCGGATGGCATCAAAATAATCGCTGCCTTTGGCTGTGGCAACCAGCCTGACACAATCGTTAAGCGGGTGTTCAAACCATAATGCATCCAAAGTGTCCTCCGGCACACACAATAGTAACGGAATCCGGTTATCGGAACAGACTTTAGCAAAGGCACGGGCAGTGTTGCCCGCAGAAGCAACAACAAGGACTTTGCCGCTGCCGGGATCAAACCGGGCACATACCGAATATGCTTCGGTTTCTTTAAATGAACAAGTTTGCATCCCTGCCCCTATTTCCGGCCAATAACCACTAAATGTAATCCACAGATTAGTAAGACCCAGTTGTTTTGCAAGACCCCTGCTTTGATAAGTAACCGGGGCTGATGACCCTTTAAGCATCCGGTTGACAGGAAGCCAGTCGGCAAACTTGTAAATACCATATTCATCGTCTTTTACAGAAATTTGTTTCTTTTCGTAAACCGCCCTTACTAAAGTAGGAGTTGTTTCTTCAGGGGCGTCAAGCGACCATCCCTGGTCTTCAAAGATTTTACCGCTACTAATTGATTGTAGCAGGTATTGGGTTTTTTCTAGTTGCATTTTTTATGATTAAGAATGATTAAGAAGGTTAATTGTAAACTGACTGCCGTAAATGAAGCAGGGAATTGGTTTTTGTTTTTTTAATTGTTCTTTTTGACCAGTTTAAAACCTTTTGCAGGGATTTCTTCCCCTGAAGCCACCAGAAATGGAGTATCGTTGTAATTGACCACAACGCTTTCTCCGTTACTGTACACCGTCTCAAAAACACCTGCTGTCAACTGGTTGTGCCCTTCTATCAATTCCATTTGCAGGTGTTTTAACTTTTGAAAATCATCGTATACTTGTTTTAACCCAGCGACAGCTTGCTTGAGCCCTTCCTGGCTGTCGTAACGGTAATCGCGGTTCCCGATCCAGTTTTTTCTCCCACTTCCAGGCATGTAGAAATGCCCGTAAAAGTAGGCCATGGGAATGCCTCCGTATTCAATGTTTTCCAGATATTCTTTTTCCCCGGGCAGGGTGTTAAATGTCCTGTTGTCCATGTTATAGGTCATTACTCCGTGGTAAACAGTTGCATAAAGCGGAACGTTTTCATCGATATATGGCAATTCTAACTGAGAAGAATTTTCGGTATGGATTGAAGTATAAATAAATCGGTCAAGTACCGGGGCAGCAAAATCAAGCGGCCCTTCTGACTGGGCTCCTCCAAATGTTTTACCGCACAGGCCTAATATGTGGTTCCTTGCTTCGGCATCCTGACGGCGCGTCTGAGGATGGTCAGCGTCGTAACACGGAAGCGGGCCAACAATTGAGAGGACATCTGTATAATGGATTCCCTTAAACCCAAGTCCCCCAATCTGGGACAGGTCATTCTTTGCAAACAGTTCATAAGACCGGTCTAAGCATTGGAGGTAACTTTGTCCCCCTCCCCACTGTCCGCCTTTATACAATTCGCCGCCAGGCCTTTTGCGTAAATACGATTCATCCCAACTGTTGGCTATCTTATAAGCATCGTAATAACAGTTATGTGCTACCACCTGGTAACCTAACGATTGCCCGTACAGGATGGTCTTTCTCAGTTCTTCTTCTCCACCCAGTGATGGCTCAACAGGGAATAACTGGGGGTAACGCCCGTCATGCCCGCCGATGTTCCAGCCTACAAAACAGAACTCTGCCTCTTTAATCCCTTGTGTGTGGAATTCGTCAAAAATATCACGAACTTGTTTGAATGTAAGGAAAACCCTTACCGGTGGCTCTGTTGCCGGGGTTTGCTCCGTAATTTCATACGGTACAGGTTTAACTCCCAAACGCAACCGGACTTCCATTGCCTGTGAGGCATAAGCGAGTTCCTGCGAGTTTTCAATCCGTTGTTTTAACGGACGGATGCCCCGGTGGTCAAAATTGTATTGCCTGTAGCACTTGCCAATGCCAGCCCAATCAGCATCATGGGGTGATAAAAAATGATAGGCTACTGTCAGGTCATCAGAGAGCCGTTCTTCATCTTTGTATGAACGTAGAGTAAATTCAGGGCCGATTGAATACTGATGTTTTTCTCCCCAATTGGTACGGATGCAAAACTGCGCGTCGAACTGTCCACTGGTCACAATCCCGGTGAACGCATTTTTTCCCCGCACCATACCAAACAAGGGCATATTGATACCATTAACGTTATAGACAGGAAGTTTGTATTCTTTTGGTTCTTTGTTGTTGTTGTAATAACATAGTGCCCCAACTTCTTTGGCTATCACCAAATAACCATCTTCTCCTTCACTGGCAGCGCCAAACCCAGGTAAAAGCCGGATTGATTTCAGACGGGATTCTCCTTTTTCCCTAATTCCTGTCGTTGGAATACATACCGCCAGGATGTCTCCTTTGGCAGTCAGATCAATCTCAAATGAGAGACCTGACAGGGATTGACAACAGGTTAACCTATAACCAGTATCAACAGTCTGTTGTTTTGTTTCCCAGCCATTAACAGCAGATACGGCCTGCGATTGTTCTTTCCCCTGTGCATTCCACCAATTAATAATTGCAATGGTGTCGCCTTTCCAGGATAACGCGCCGTTTCCCTGGGAAACAGTTATTACTCCGTCTTTCAACATTAATTGAATATTCGGGTAATATTTATTACCCAATTGGGAAGAGCATTTAGTTATACCTGAGTAAAACACAGGCAATACTAATAGGATGTAAATCAATAAATAGCTGCGTCGTTTCATTGTTTGATTAATTTTAATTTTTATAAAAATCTCATCCGGAAAGCAATAAAAATCTCTCGTCTACTGATGATTTTAATAGATATCATTATTGATGAAGTCAATGGTTACAATAAGACTAATCGAACTAATTTCCTCATTTTCATCGGCCATTGATTTCTTTGACCGCATCCATCATGGCTACAATGTTTTCTGTTGGGACATTTGCCTGGATGTTGTGAATGGCATTGAAAACAAACCCGCCATCTCGGTTA
The DNA here is from genome assembly GCA_964461245.1 of uncultured Prolixibacteraceae bacterium. Classification (GTDB taxonomy): domain Bacteria; phylum Bacteroidota; class Bacteroidia; order Bacteroidales; family Prolixibacteraceae; genus UBA1413. The sequence continues at coordinate 4,183 of CAYWTT010000138.1, forward strand.
AAAATTTCGCACAGGCGAAGCGATTCTTCCCTTACTTTTCCAGGTGTTGCATAAGGCAGTGTTTTTTGCGTGTCTATTCCACCTCCCCAGAAAACCAGATCTTTGCCATACTTTTTTTTCAGATGTACAGGGTCCATCCCGGCTGCATTGATCTGCACCGGGTTGATGATGTCAAAACCGGCTTTTATAAAATGGTCCATGAATGATTCGACTGCCCCACACGAATGCTTAAAGGTTTTCCAGTTGGTGTTCAGGTGTATCCAATCGTTTATCTTTTTGTAGTAGGGAAGCCACATTTCATCGAATTGTTCAGGAGAACAAAACGTGGAGTTCTGGGTGCCAAAATCGGTGCCGCAAATGAATACTGCATCAATATTATCGCCAATAACATGATGCAGGCGCCTGAAATTTTCAAGAGCAATATCTATTTGTTTTTCAAAAACAGTTTTGACATAATCGGGCCGCAAAACCGTGCTCATGTACCATTCAGCCACATCGCGTATGCCTTTGGGCCGTTTGAGTTGCAGGCCCGGGATCAGCGCGATGTCGCCCAAAGCTGTCCCGCCGATCCCTGCAATAACCGCTTTGCCTGTTGCCCGGGCTTTCATTGCCGATTCCTTCCAAAAAGCAAGGTCGGCTTCATTTACCAGGCTAAATTCTTCCAGGTTATTTTCAGGATCTAGCTGCTCTTCGTCAATGGGTTCCTGCCGGATTACTGCATCAAAAAAATATCCGCTTTTGGGCATTCTTCCTGAAGGCATAACATTTGTATCTCCTTCCGGATAAATAAAAGTATTCCCTTCCTGATCAATACTTGTATTGAATTTTTCAGGCACCAGCACTTCCTGCCCCCATGAAGTTCTGTAAGGTTTGAAAGGGGCATGGTTGTAAAATCCAAACATACTGTCCTTTCCCCAAGCAGGGGCTACATCGATACCAATCATTTCGGACAAACCTTCATCAATTTCTCCTAACATCTGAAAGGGTTCAATTACCCGGACGGGCTTCTTTTCCAGTCCGTAATATTCACGAAGGCGTTCAACTGCCAGTACATGGATACCGGTGACCGCGGTTGAACCAAAATCAACGACCACTTTATCAGGCTGTTGATGGTTTACGGTCTTTTTAAATTGTTCACGTGAATTCATCGGTTCTATTTTATGATCACGACTGTTTTATTGATGCTTTTTGCTGTTGCCGGATAAACGATTTGCCCATTACCTGTATTAACAGATATGTAATATTCAAAATCTTCAGAAATTTCATTGGCCGAAATGGTTGCTTCAAAGACATTCCTATCCAGCCGCTTTAGTGCATTTTCCTGATATTTCCCGGCTCCAAGCGGTTTCCAGTTAATCGTTCCCGAGATTTCCCCGGGTTGTGAAAGTACCCTTATCCTGAGGCGGAAGTCTTCTCCCTTCTCAAGTATTCCCTGATCGGTGGCAACGATCATCCTGCTTTTGCCGGGGTAATCCATCGAAGGAAATGCTTCAGCAGGAAGTTCCCGGCCCAGCGATGAACTCAAAAACTGATCGTGTCCGGTCAGATAGCCAAGCCCTCGCATGTTGTGCATTTCCAGATTGGCCAGGTTGCCCAGCTCCCCATTGGTACTGATCTTCGACAACAAAATGAGTGTCATTTTCTCCCACTTCCCGGCAAGTTCAATCCGTAACTGAAGAGCTTTTTCAGCCAGTTCTTTTTGATTTGGAACAGATGCTTCGGCTTTAATCTGGTCAATAAGTACATTAAATTTCTTCTGCACCAAGGCTGTTTCAAGGCAGGCTTTATTAAATCTGAACGAATTCAACCAGTAATCGAAGCGTTCAAGGTTCCCTGCTCCTGAAATTTCAGACCGGCAGGCTTCCATTTCCGAGACAAAATCAAACCGGGCAATCATTTCTTCATCAACCCTGTTTACCCTCAGTCCACCTGGCCCTCTGTCCGTTTTTTGCCACTCCGATGCTTTCAGTGGAGAATCATGGGTATTATCAGGTAACTTTACCCCCTTGCTGTCGACTGCCACAAAAAGATTGACAAGTCTGGTATCCGTGCTTCCAAATTCTGTTTTTACCCAGTCGGTATAAAAATCCTTTACAGGTAAATCCCTCACCGAATCGGGCAGTGAAACTCGCCATTCGTTACATTCCCATGCAGCTTTTGCAAGGCATGAAACATTGGGACCTAAAATCCGGGTACGCCAGTGAATGCCAAGCAGGCCATCGCAACCGTAACGATAAGCATCAAAAGCGTCTTTCCGCAAGCGTCCGGCCCAAAGCTGTACCGATATCATTGCACCATCATCTTCCATCCAGGGAATGGCCCATTTCTGACGGGATTGAATATCTTTAAAACCTTTTTCCACAGGATCGTGTCCTGCACCCCGGTTAATACAGCTAAACGGAATATCCTTAGGCAGGATACGGTCAAACTCCGTCCTGTCATGAGGTGGCCCCAGTACCCAGCCGCAGGTCGCAAGCGAAAAGGGGTTTCCTAATTCCTGCAATGCCTGGTATGCCAGTTGTAAATCTTTTTCTGTCCGGCTTACCTCTTTCTCATCCGCACCACGGTAATTCCAACGTTCCGCCGTCCAAAGCCAGTAATAATCAAGAGGGTATGTCCGCTGTATGCGGGTAAACATGCCTTTGTAAACCGATAGGATATCTTTCTCTTCCGGATTGACCAATCCAAGGTGGTCTTTCATTTTCTGAGGAATTGTAAGCGGAGTTTCCGTTCCCACACAGGTTTTTACTTCCAGTTTGTGTGCAAATGAAAAGGCTTTCCCCAGTAACTGACCAACATTGTTGAAAATCTTCATGTTTTCTTCTTCCGTATGGGGCCAGGGTGAAAATCCCTTCATGTAGTCGGCGCCATAGTCGTCGGTCTCGAACAGTTGGGAAGACCCCAGATAAAAATCGGAGGTAGGGGTCGGATGATACTGCCAGCTATTCCCCAGGGTGTGAAAATGAAGAGCAGGATACGCTGATTTAACCGTACCGTCATCATTTACATCTTCGCCCTGTCCGATCCATACAAGAGGTTCAGTTTTACTCCTCTCGCCATAAGAGGCCGAACGTTCCGGGTAGGTATGAAACCCGATAAAATTCATTTTCAGTTTTGGAAGTTGCCCGATGATCGCCTTATAATCATTTTCATTCCACCAATCCGGCCCTTCCGGGAAATCATGAAAAGGTTGTATCCCCCGAAGTCTGAATACGGGCTTTTTCCGGATATCGGAGTCAGGTATTTTAAACTTTATTTTTTTATCCGGAACGACATCACCATGCAAATAGAAACGGACCCCCAACTGTTCGGCAAATTCGTATGCACCGTATAAAACAGCTATTTCCGATCCTCCGGAAATGGTCAATTTTTTATTCCCTCCCATATTTTCAGTTTGCAAAGAAAATTCTTGATCTTCCAGAACCGGATCAATTTGAAGAATGATCTGTTCTTTACCCGGATCTGACTTTGACGTTAGAACAGCCAATTCGCCTGAACGCAGATAAATATACTTCCGGATTTCACTGGCAGCCAGCTTTTCCAACTGTCCTGCATTTTCAGGAAGAAATATCTGTGGAACTTTTTTCGTAAAGGACAGAAAAAGTGCCAGACAGATTGGAAAGATTAGCTTTATTACAGATTTCATTTTAGTCATATTGTTTTTTTACCATACTTTAAATCTTTGTTTGCCGCTACTCTTCATCTCGAATGGCCCGGGCGAAGGGTTTTCCACATTTCGCTTGTTCCCGAAATAATCCCTGTCAAGTTTTATGGGGGAGCCATCCGGGGATTCAAAAACGCACTCTGAAATAATTGTTTCCCCAAGCAATTCAGTAGTGACTGTCTGAGTGTCCATTTTTTTTATATCCTCATTCAATTTTATGTCCAAATACATACGCCCGCCTTCTTCTTCAATATTTATCCCCGGGTCAAAATCAGGTTGGACAGTACAATTCAAATCAGTATTTCCTTGCTTTGCACCATTGTAATAGACATTGCCGTCTGCCAGTATAGGGAATTGGATATTGTCGTATCCGTTTAAGCCCCAAAAATCAGCAGTTCCTTTTTGAATGTTATCCGTTTCATGGGCAGCTTTAATAAAAATATTATTAAAAAACCTGTTGTCCCCTCCACAAACACTCTTA
>CAYWTT010000139.1:0-8318 GCA_964461245.1 uncultured Prolixibacteraceae bacterium
GTACTCACTGGAAGGGATATTACTGGCTTTGGGAGGAGCACTTGGCCAGGCAGCCGGTTTGGTTTTAAGTAAAAAAGGAATGGGCAGCTATGATGCATTTGCCTCCTCCCAGATCAGGGTATTGACTGGAATTGCGGGATTTTCCCTTATCTTTCTGTTTACCAGACGGTGGAAAAGCATCCTCCCGGCATTCAGGAACGGCCCCGCCATCCGTGGAATTACCATCGGTTCTATATTCGGACCATTCCTGGGAGTATCCTTTTCATTGCTTGCCGTACAGCACACCCAGGCCGGTATCGCCGCGACCATCATGGCCATCGTGCCGGTGCTGATCATACCTCCTGCCGTGATCTGGTTCAGGGAAAAACTGAACTGGAAAGAGATTGTGGGGGCAATTGTGGCGGTAGCAGGGATTATGCTTTTCTTTCTTTAAACCCGAAACCAGAAATTCCGAACCTCTTCACTAATCCACCCGCTTTCAGTTCAGCCGTTCTTTCAACTCCTCCAACTTCATCAGACGCTCAAGCGAAAAGGTGATGCTTTCGCGTTCCGCTTTTTCGAGCAGAAAATAGGCTTTTCTGAAAAAATCAAGCCGGATTTGCTCCTCACCGGCCATTTCTCCCTGCTCCTTCAGCACATAGGCCACCATTTCAAGCTGGTCGTTGGTTAGTTTCTTCTCATCGGCCAACAGATGGTAAAACTGCTCAATGGAGAGGGCCCAGGCATCTTCCTCCAATTTCAGGATGGAATAGAAATAGGTCACCTCATCCTGCGCCTGTGCAATTTCTCCCTTTTTCCTCCGCCTAAGAATGGATTGCAGAACCTCAAAGAGCTGCAGAAGCTGCCGCATTAAAAAATCCCTTTCCAGCATAACTCCAATTATGATCAAAATGATGAGATGAAACCGGATAAAGTTAAGCAAACTGATTTTAATTTTCTTTATTATTCAGTAAATTAGTGATGGCGTAAACTAAAAACCATTAAATTTGATCATAACAAAATTTAAATTTATGGATGCAAAAACTAAAGCTATTATCGCCCATCTGACGATAGTGGGTTGGATTATCGCCTTGGTAATCAACATGAACCAGAAAGAAGAGTATGCCAGTTATTACATCAGGCAAAACCTGGGGCTGATGGTGGTGGGCTTTGTACTCTCCGTACTGCATGTCATCCCTGTTCTGGGATGGGTTGTTGCCTGGGTGGGGTATGTCATCATTTTCATCTTCTGGCTGATGAGCCTGATCTGGTCCATCACCGATGTGATGAAACCGGTTCCGTGGTTCGGTCTTAAATTCCAGGAATGGTTTAAAGCGCTGTAATCCGACCCGGCTGCCTATGGCAAATGGAGTAAGTAGCGCTTTTCCAGTTTGGATGCCCTTGTAGCGGGATTGAGAAAAGGAGGAGTCAGCTGACTCAGGCTCCTGTGATGGTATTCCCTGACAATTTTAGTTTCCGGTAAACTTTTCATTATCTGGTCTTTACCTTTTGTATCGGTGAAGACCCAGTCATTTGTTTCCCTCAGCAAAGCAGGCAGGTCTTTTTCTTCGGGGAAATACTTACCGGGATTCTTCGCATAAAAAAAGATTTCCCAGTACCTGGATGGTTTTAAATACAGGTGAATCTGTTCCTCTGCAGTTGCATACGCTGCATAATCCCGGGCTACCTGGAAAGGGGCATGGTATTTTGCTGCCCTGGGGTAAAAGCTGTAATTCAGGCTGAACATAAAAGCCAGGAGAGAAAAGGAAAGCAAGGCGATTTGCCGTGACACCCCCTGGTATCTGAGTATGGAATACAGGACCATTCCGACGAACAGGGCTATCCAGAGCCAGTACCGAAGGTCGTTCTCCGGGAAGAACCAGAAGACAAACAGTCCGATCAATATCCAGAAAAGGAAGACAATTACCGAATTGAGGCATGAGATCACCTTTTTTACCCTTTGGCTGAAAAAATCACCCGACAGGGAAACGGCAAAATCGGCTGCAAGGATCATAAAAAGCGGGATCACCGCCATCATATAGTGTGGATTTTTAGTCTTTGAGAAGGTGAGCACCAGCATGTAAGGCAAAATACCTCCCAAGGTATAAAACTCCTGGCCGGAAGCGTATCTCCCTTTTGCCAGGATGGCCTTTTTCAGGGCAATATACAATCCCCCCAGCGCAAAAACGGTGAAAGGTGCCAGCATATACAGGCTGGTGTGAAAGAAGAAAAAAGGATCGGGATTCTGGACATAATAGGAACCGGTTATCCTGCCCATATTATTAGTCCAGAAATAAAATTTGATACCTTCGATGCCAAACTGGTTATAAAGTCCCACCATCGCCGGGATGATCATTATGCCGACCATGAGGGCGGCAGGTATCCAGCGCGGATGGAATATGGCTTTCCATTTGCGGTGAAGGAGCAAATGGATTCCCACCGCAGTCGCAGGAATGGCCATCCCTACCGGACCTTTCGAAAGCATAGCCAGTCCCACACCAAAAATGCCAAGATAAAAATGAACGGATTTTCTTCCACTGAAAAACAAGGCCAACTGCCATATGGAAAAGATGACCATATCAGCCAGCAATGTATCGGTATGGATATCATTGTGATAATAAAGATAACCTAAACCACAAGCCCAGAAAATAGCGGAAAGCCGGCCAGTAACAGGACCATACAAGAGTTTCCCCAATTCATAGGTGGAATAAATCCCCAGCAAGGATACCAGAAAAACCGCAATTTTCCATACCGGCGTGGAAATACCAAATATCCTGAAAAAAACGGCTCCTGTCCAGAAAAGCAAGGGAGGCTTCTGATCATATGCATCCCCGGCAATCGTCAGATTGATCCAGTCTCCGCTCTTCAGGATCTCCCGACTTACCTGAGCATACTTGGCAGCATTGACTACCATGGGCAAATCCAGGCTTACCCAGACTACGACCAATACCAATACGGTTACGAACCACCCGAACATTTTATCGGTGAATATATTGCCGGCTTTATCATTCATAAATTAAATCCAATTTTACCGGCCACTAAGATAATTCTCTTTTTGCGGCCCCAGAAAAATTGATCTGAAAATTAATGTTATTTGCTAATTTTGTAGCCTAAAATTCTAACCGATGAAAAAGGAGCAGCTGATCAAATTGATTCATGTCGCAGGATATGCCCTGGCATTGACCTTTATTATCATAGGTTTTTTTGTGGCCAGAAAAGGGCAGGATGCTTTCATGGAGTATCTGAAGGAAGATGGATTGGTGGAGAACCTCACCGCCTTGTTTCTTATTTCCACCAGCGGAGTGGCTGTTTTCAGGTGTTTCCGGATCCCGGCGGAATATAAAACCCTCCGTTTGATTACATGGATCACACTAGCTGTTCTGTTTTTCTTCGCTACAGGAGAGGAAATCAGCTGGGGGCAACGCATATTCAACTGGAAAACCTCCGAATTTTTTGACAGCAACAACGCCCAGCATGAAACCAATCTTCATAACCTGGTTGTCGGGGGAGTAAAAATCAACAAACTGGTTTTTTCCCAACTGATGGGTATTGTTTTAGGATTTTATTTTATCTTATTGCGCCCGCTGGCCATGAAATCACGTTTTATTAACCGCCTGGTCAACAACTTCAGCGTTCCCCTACCCCGCTGGAATCATGTCATTGCCCTGGTGGTAAGCCTGATACTATGCTCGCAATATCATTTAATGAAGGCAGCTGAGTTACGGGAGCTTGCTTTTTCAATCATCATGTTCCTGGTATTCCTCTATCCGGCGGCGGCATCTTTTAAAGGAGAGGTCAAATCCTGAAAAAGATCCGGAGGGAGAACTTAATTTGCTTCTGCGCTAATCAAAGGTGCACCAGACAATCACATCACCATTCCGGAACAAATAATTTATTTTCAGCGTCCGGGTGTCATTCCCGGAAATGAAAACCGCCCCGGTTACCCCTGTGTCATGGAATTCGGTCGCAGATACACTGATCTGTTTCTTGAAATCGATCCTGTCCATGCCCACCATTTTGTAAACAGCCTCCTTACAGCACCAGCAGAAAAGCCGGGCCAAATCGGGATTGGATGCAAGGGATGTCCAGCAAAGTTCATCTTCAGCCAGATATCTTTTTGCAATGTCTGCCACGCGTCGTGTAGTCTCTTCGGTATCAATCCCTGCCGGAACGTCCGCAAGGATCACTGTGGTAAGTTTTCGTGAATGAGAAATACTTAACTGCCGCGGACTCGTTAAAAGTTGCGGCTTTCCCCGGTGATCATGCCTTATCGAGGGATAGTGCCCCAACATTTCCCTGAGCAGGGTCCTTACCGTTAAAAATTCCCTTTTGCGACTGCCGGCCGCATACTGGTTCATTTCACACAGGTCGCCCGACTCCGGATCTAACAATCCAATCAACTCATCTACCGTCTCGGACATCTCCCAGATACCTATTGTGGCATTTCCTGACCGTATAATCTGAACCAATGGCATATAAGATCACCTAATTCATCAAACTGATCCCGGAAAAGATCATTCTCTCCATTCAAGTGTTTCTATCATCCGGATGACATCTGTTTTCAGGAAGTCGATCACCGGTCTGAGGGAGTCAATACTGGGTGTTGCCCTGATGTACAAAGCTCCGCGCAAAAAATGGCGTGTACTGTCGGTCATGTAAAACTGAAGAGGTGAAGCGGCATTCCCGTTGATATAATAAATGGTACCGAACACCCTTTTGGCAGGATTTTGATAAATCTCCTCTTCCAGAGAACTTGCCTTCAGGGTGTGTTCGTAAGCCAGTCTGCGTGATTCTTCAGTATATACAAAGAGATTGTTCCTGATTACCTTATAACTGATGTGAACTTCCGCCTTATTCCCCGGGATCTCAATATTGATCCACCCGGGCTCGGCTTCCCGCGAATTATCAGGCACAGCGGATGAATATCCGGGAATTTTGAAAGAATAGGGATAATCCAGCGGCAATGGCTTATAACTTTTATCCGGGAAATCGATCCTGAAATATCCGTGAGGCTTGGGTACATTTTTCCCGCCGCAGGAAATTAAACCGGCAGCGAGTAGTGAGATACAGAGTATGCGAAACTTCATGGTCTTTCGTCAAACGTAATCCGTCATGTTTTGTTTTCAACGGTTTTCACTCCGCAGATATTATTAAAGGTCGACCTTTACTTTTTGAATTCTCCGGTTGGTGACCAATTCTATGGTGAAGTGGAAATCCCTGAATGTAATCGAATCGTGATATTTCGGGATATCTCCGTTTACTTCCAGAATCAGCCCGGCTAGCGTATCGGCATCACCTTTTGCTTCGGCAAAATACGCTTCATCATATCCGACCACTTCATAAAACTTATCAAGGGGGGTTTTGCCGTCAAAAAGGAATTTTTTCTCTGCCAGCCGGGTAAAATAGCTTTCATCCTCATCAAATTCATCCGCAATGTCGCCGACAATCTCTTCCAATACATCCTCCAGGGTAACAATACCGGATGATCCTCCATATTCATCCACCACCACGGCCATGTGGATCTTGTTCTTCTGAAAGTCTTCCAACAAATCTTTAACCCTTTTGGTCTCCGGGATAAAAAACGGAGGGCGCAAAAACTCCTGCCACCTGAAACCATCCCCCTTCTCGGTATGGGGCAATAAATCCTTGATATATAAAATCCCTTTCACCTGGTCAAAAGACTCATCACAGACAGGGATCCTGGAATATCCAGATTCATTGATCACATCAAGCACTTTCCTGAAAGATGATTTTATATCAAGGGTAACTACATCCACCCTCGGACACATTATTTCAGCCACACTCTTGCTCCCGAAATTAACTATCCCTTCAAGAATCTCCTTGTCGGCCGGGATTTCATCTTCCGATGTAAGCTCAAGGGCGTGGGAAATTTCGCTCACTGAAAGATTCTTCTGCATTTGCCGCTTTAATCCGGAACGCACCTTTGAAAGAGAATGCAAGAAAATATAATTCAAAGGCCTGAACACCCTTTCCATGAAAGATAACGGACAGGCCAATATCCTGGCACATTTCCAGGGATGTCTTACTGCATAGATACGTGGCAGGATTTCACCGAACAATAAAATGATTCCGGAAACTGCCAGCACAAAAATGACAAACTCCAGCAAAGTCAGACGATTACTTTGCGAAACATGGCTAACAAAGTAAAAAGAAAGAATAACCACCGACACATTGGCTAAAATATTCAGAATCAAAACCGTGGCCATAATGTTATCCAGGTTATCCAGATTTTGAAGGAGTTTCGCATCCCGTTTGGATTTCGACAACCTTTGCCTCTCTTCAGATTCCGATCCGAAGTAATCCACGCCGGCACCCGTCAGCAGGGCCGAAAAAAACAAAAACAGCAAAATAAGGAGAAAAATTACAGTCATACCAAAACCCATCGGAGAAAAGGTTTCTCCCCGGGCAAAGCTATCTGCAACATTCAGCAAATTGTTTCCCAACTTTTAAATATTAATCAAAACGGCAAATCATCTTCCCCATTTCCCGCAAAATCGGGTTCGTCAGCAACCGGAGGTTTAAATTCCGGACGTCCAGTCGGCTCGGCGTGATTACCGGGCGGTGTTTCACGGGTACCCAACAACTTCATGACATCCCCGTAAATCTCCGTAACGTATCGCTTTTGTCCGTCCTTATCTTCATACGACCGTGAACGGATGCGTCCCTCAATATATAATTGCCTCCCTTTTCTCACATATTTCTCAGCAATTTCGGCCAGACCGCGCCATAAAACAATGTTGTGCCATTCTGTGCTGGTGACTTTATCGCCGTTTTTTGCGGTATAGGTTTCTGAGGTGGCAAGGGTGAAAGATGCCACAGCTACTCCTGAATCAAGGTGTCTAATCTCAGGATCTTTACCCACATTCCCCACTAAAATTACTTTATTGATTGACATGGTTTTGAATTTTTGGTCTTTTGTAAATTTACGTATTTTTCAATTTCTGCTTCGATCAGGTCAACATCTTTTCTTCAATAAATTTCCTGATCAGCACAGGAAATGCAAATTTATGGATTTCTTTTTTGTGAACCACCATTCGGGATCGGCTAATCATCCCGGGCAACTCCCGTTTAATCCGGATAAAGCGGGCCCTGATCTGCCGGTGGGTAAGTTCATGCGTGTATATGCGGCTGATTTCCACGGTTGCACCGGAATAACCGCTGATCAGTTCATCAAAAAATGGATTGGTTAATATCTCTGTTTCATTCAGTTCATGTTCCGCCTCAAAAAGCGGGAATTGATACAAGTTTTTCCAGATATCATGGCCTGTTCTTTTTTCGATAAGTACAGCATCCGCATCTTCGGGGATGTAAAAGTAAAAATACCTGACTTTACGCGATATTTTTCTGTTTTTCACAGGCAGACTATTTGTCATCCCCTTTTCGAAGGCATAACATCCCTGATGAACCGGGCAGTTGAAGCAGTCTGGATTCCGCGGGATACAGCAAAGTGCTCCGAACTCCATCATTGCCTGGTTATGAAATCCCGGATTCCCGGGATTAAGCAAACCGGTGGCAGTCTGCCGTACAATCACCTTCCCCCTGGCCGTGTCGACTGGTTCCGTAATGCCCAGATACCTGGTCAGCACCCTGAATACATTGCCGTCGACCACGGCATAAGGCAATCCGAAAGAGATGGAAGCAATGGCTGCAGCAGTATATTCGCCAATTCCTTTCAGCGCCCTGATCGCCTCATATGTGTCAGGAAATGCACCATGATACTGACTGACAATGGTTTGAGCTGCCTGGTGCATGTTGCGGGCCCGGGAATAGTAACCAAGGCCCTCCCATACCTTTAACAATTCATCTTCAGAAGCTGCGGCCAGAGCTCCCAAATCAGGGAAATGCCGGATGAAATTTTCATAATAGGGAAGTCCCTGAGCAACCCGCGTCTGCTGAAGGATGATTTCCGATACCCATATCTGGTAAGGATCACTGGTAAGTCGCCACGGCAACACCCGTTGGTGTTGCCTGAACCACATATAAACCTTGCCAATAAAATGACTCATAAAAAGTTAATGTATGGTTAATTATGGAGTCGACAAAAATAAATCTTTTCAAAGGTTTTTATTTTTTTAAATAATTTATATTTTTGCACACCAGTTTAAACGGATTAAATAATTGAAAACTAAATATTTTAAGAAATGACAAAGGCAGACATCGTTAATGAAGTTTCTAAGAACACAGGAATTGAGAAGTTGACTGTGCAGAAAGCTGTAGAAGCTTTTATGGAATCAGTAAAAGATTCTTTAGTGGAAGGTAAAAATGTTTATCTGAGAGGTTTCGGAAGTTTTGTAGTTAAGAAAAGAGCTGAAAAGACA
>CAYWTT010000140.1:0-8317 GCA_964461245.1 uncultured Prolixibacteraceae bacterium
AATATGGACAATGAACCGGAAATCTGGAACGGTACGTATGATGATGTGATGCCGGTGTTGATCTCCGCTGAAGAATTCATGCAGCGGTGGTTTGAGACGGCAAGGAAGGCCAGGGCTCTATTCCCGGAGATAAAACTGGTGGGGCCTGTTCCGGCCAATGAATGGCAATGGTACAACTGGAACGGGGAGCGCATTCTTTCCGGCGGGAAATATTATACCTGGCTGAAATATTTTATAAAAAGAATCGCTGAGGAACAGAAAGAACCGGAATCCGGCTTCTGGATGTGCTGAATATTCATTTTTATCCGGGGGAAAGCTCCGCTTCAGATATTGTTCAGCTACACCGGGTTTTTTCAGACCGCATCGATGTCTATCCGGTGCACCTCTGACCATCTTCCCCAATCCTGCAAATGAATCATGTCATGTATCAATACCTGAAGACAAGGAAGGGGAGGCTGATTTCATGGTTATCCATGCGTCCGGCCGGGTGGTTCTGAACCTTTTCCCCCTTTGCTATGATCCGGCGCAAAATTCGGTACAGTTCAGCACCGGTACCTGGCCATCGGGATTCTGCATAGTCAGGTTGAAATCGGAGAAAATTAACCTTACGGCAAAACTGCACCTATCGCATAGGGCAGGTAAAGGGAGATTGCCGTCCCACCCACTTTTTAAGCCCGTTTTACCCTGATTAAGAGCTGCCTTGTACTGTGGAATTTTCATGAAGCGGGATGGTTCGTGTGTAAAAGCTGGGGAACTTCAGGCGCTGTCCAACGAAATCTTTTCATTGTCTGAACAATTTACTATAATGTAAGGAATTGATAATATATTGTATAATAGTAATTTATGATAGAGAGAGATGTTTTGTTAAAAAAAATCGGAGGTTTATACCCCATCGCATTTTTTTTATAAAAAAGTTTCTATTTTCACCCCGTCGTACAGACTGAATCTGACCCTATAATTTTAATATAAAAATTGGAAAAAGCATAGATCCATGAGCCAAAACAAACCAAGAGTGATTAAGGATTATGATAAACTGGATCCTGCCATTCAGGAGCAAATTAAGCTGGTTTATCCGACCGGTTTCAGTGATCATTTACTCTATTATTTTGACAAGGATGGCAAGAATGTCAGCGCCTTGCCCTTTGAAACTGAAGACAAATACTACCTTATCCGCATGACCCTGAGTGAAGCAGAACGGATTATCGAAGATGACGACGATTACGATGACGATGGCTTCCTTAAAGATCATGTAAGGGAAGAGTATGAAGATAAGTATGCCGACATGGAGTTCCCTTCTGCCGATGAGGAGGAAGAGGATGAGCAGATGGAAGAACCTGAAGATGACGGTGATGATGATGATTATTAACAGGGAGAGAGTCCAATCTCTCCGTTTGATGTATAAAAAATGACAAATTACCATAAAGCAATATTGATAATCCTCGACGGATGGGGAATTGGCGATGGGAGCAAAGGCGATATCATAGCCCAGGCACCCACTCCTTTTATGGATTCGCTCAACCGGAATCATCCTCATGCTCACTTGCTTACTTGTGGCAGGAATGTCGGGCTACCCGAGGGGCAGATGGGAAATTCGGAAGTGGGTCACCTGAACATCGGTGCGGGAAGGGTCATTTACCAGGACATGGTCAGGATCACGAAGTCAATCGAAGACCATGAACTCTGGGAACATCCCCAGGTAGTCAAAGCCTTCACCTATGCCAGGGAAAACCATAAAAAGGTCCATCTGGTGGGTTTGATTGGTCCCGGTGGTGTGCATGCACTTAGTTCTCATATGATCGCCCTTTGCCGGATAGGTACGGACATGGGAGTGGATAACATTCTGGTGCACGGACTGACAGACGGACGTGACACGGATCCCCGTTCAGGATACGGATTTGTGGAAGAAGACATTGAAAATCTCAAAAACACTAACGGGAAATTTGCCTCGCTCATCGGAAGATATTACGGGATGGACCGGGATAAAAACTGGGACCGGATGAAACTGGCATATGATATGTACACCAAAGGGACCGGAAAACATACCACCGACCTGCTGAAAGCCATCCAGGAGAGTTACGATGAGGGAGTTACTGATGAATTCATTAAACCCATTGTAATGGTGGATGAAAACGGTCAGCCTCTTGGCTTGTTTGAAGAAAATGATGTGGTGATCTGTTTCAATTTCAGGACCGATCGGCTTCGTCAGACAACCATCGCTTTCACCCAGAAAGACCTGCCGGAATTCGGAATGCATACCATGCCGCTGGAATGGTATACAATGACGAGTTATAAAGCAGATTTTCACGGAATCAATGTGATATTCGATAAAGATAACGTCATCCATACAATGGGGGAAATCGTTTCCAATGCCGGATTGAAACAGATCCGGATTGCAGAAACCGAAAAATACGCACATGTGACCTTCTTCTTCAGTGGTGGCCGTGAAGCTGAATTCCCAGGAGAAAGCAGGATTCTTATACAGTCGCCCAAAGTGGCGACATATGACCTGCAGCCTGAAATGTCGGCCCCAAAAGTCAAAGATGCCATAGTCGCTGAGCTGAACAAACAATCGGCCGATTTTGTGGTTCTCAATTTTGCCAATGGGGATATGGTTGGACACACCGGCATTTATGAAGCTATTTATAAAGCTGTGGTGGCAGTCGACGGATGCGTCAAAGAGGTGGTGGAAGCTGCCCTCGCAAACGGTTACGATGTGATGATCATTGCCGACCACGGGAATGCTGATTATACCCTCAATGAGGATGGTTCGGCTAACACGGCACATTCCCTCAACCCGGTTCCTTGCATCTATGTGGGCGATAAAAAAAATGTCCTGGTTGAAAACGGAATCCTGGCCGATGTGGCTCCGACACTGCTTTACATTATAGGCCTGCCCATTCCGAAGGAGATGTCAGGCAAAGTTCTTTTGAAAGAGATGGCTTGACGGAATTTTTATGGGCTTTCCGGTATAGTGTCAGGAGCTGCTTTATATAAGGTGGTCTAATTAAAGTTTATCCCATGGTTGAAATTGGACGGACCATAGTCAGTCTGGATCTTTTTCAGGAATACTTTCTTTGTGATCTCAAACGGTGCAAGGGAGCCTGCTGCATCGAAGGAGATTCGGGTGCCCCGCTTACTGAGGAGGAGAGTGCGGAGATTGAATCGGTTTTTGACACTTTTGCCGGTTATTTGCCCGTCGATCATCTGTCTGAAATTGATACACAGGGTTTTTCACTGGTTGACCGTGACGGTGATCTTGTGACTCCTCTGGTGAATAACCGGCAATGCGTTTATTCCTTCGTTGATGTGGACGGCATCCTCAAATGCTCCATTGAAAAAGCCTGGCAGGAGGGTAAATCATCTTTCCGGAAGCCTGTTTCCTGCCATCTTTTCCCGGTCAGGATCAAGGAATACCGGCACTTTGATGCAGTCAACTATCAGAAAATCGACATTTGCAGGCCTGGCAGGGAATGTGGTCTGAAAAACAAAATGCCCTTGTATCAGTTTCTGAAAGAACCATTGATCCGTAGATATGGAAAGGAATGGTACAACGAATTGGAGAGTCTGGCAAACGACAGGGATTTCATCAGAAAGATCCAATTGAGACAGAGCTGATCAGCTATAATGAAAAAGGACGAATCACAAGGGATGATTCCTTTTTCATTATGCAGAAGGTGTTCAATTTTAGGTATTTGGTATTCCTTGCTTTAATAGGCCATTAATTCCACCCTGTTCCCGTCAGGATCCAGGATTATGCTCTCATACAAATTATCGCCCGTCACCCTGGGTTCACCGATTACTTTAAAACCATCTTCACGTAAACGCTGTGTTAACTCATCCACCTTCTGCCTTGATCCCGGATTAAAAGCAAAATGGATAAGCCCGGTGTTTTGTTTCAATGGATTATTCTTGTTCAGTGGTACGTTGGGCATTTCCATGATTTCAAGCTTGCAGTTTCCGCCAAATGAAAGGAAATAGGACCGGAACTCTTTGGAGTGGTTATAATAGGCATGACCTGATGTAGCATCGAAGTAATGCATATAGAAGTTTCGCAATCCCTCCAGATTATAGGTCCAGATAGCCACATGATCAATAGTCATAATATTTGTTTTTGATATACATTATGTATTACGGTACTTTTCAGAGTTGGTTATACTTTTTAAGCACTTTAATCCTAATAAAGATAGGAACTGTTACATCACCGGGAACACTTTTCCTCCATATTTTTCTCCCGGGGTACCGGTTTGCAGGGCTGATTCCCACCGATTCACTTCACAATAAACCTAATCCTAAAAATAAATTCAACCAATTTATTCAAATGGTCGTAGTATTTTGATGCGATTTTACGGTTTTTAACCTTTTTTAACCAGCTGCGCTTTCCGGCATCCCCATCGTCAAAGTCTTTATAAATAGACCTTTTTGTAATTTTCAAACCGCGTTTTTTATTCTCCTTCCTGAATAGATCCTTGTTCACCGATTCATGACAAAATAATACCGCCGGATTTTTATAATTTTGCAGCCACGTTTTTCCGTGTTGATTTGTGCGGAAGATATTAAAAAAGAAAAATGATAAAATACACCGTACCGGCCCTGTTGGAAGAATCAATTAGGAAATTCTCTGATCATCCTGCTTTGGCATTTGTGGGGGAAACTGGAATGACTTACCGGCAGATGGACCAGAAAATAAAATTGGTAGAACATCTTATACTTCATTGCAAAATAGCCAAAGGGGATAAAGTTGCGATCCTCAGTTCCAATATGCCCAACTGGGGAGTTGTATATTTTGCTATATTGAGATCAGGAGCGGTGGCTGTGCCTATTTTGCCTGATTTTCATGCCAGTGAGATCAGGAGCATCCTTGAGCATGCCGAAGCAAAAGCTATATTTGTGTCTGAAAATCTCTGGCATAAAATTGAAGGTTCAGCATTACCCAGCCTTAAAAAGCGCATATTAATCGACCGGCTGGCCCTTATTCCGGAAGGAACGGAAATCCAGAACCTGAAGATGCTTCCTTCTTTTGAAACCATGGATGATGCTGTCCCTGCACCGGTGAATGTAGAAGAAGAGGATCTGGCTTCGATTATTTATACCTCGGGAACAACCGGAAATTCCAAAGGCGTGATGCTGACCCAAAGGAATATTGCCTGGAACGGGAAACAGGCCTGGACTATGGAACCGATCTATCCATATGACCGCTTTCTTTCCATTCTCCCGTTATCTCATACTTATGAAAACACCCTGGGGCTCCTGCTTCCGATGTTTTATGGCGCTTCAGTCTCTTATCTGAGAAAGCCTCCGGTGGCTTCGGTTTTGATACCTGCCCTGCAACAGGTGCGGCCGACAAAAGTGCTCTCGGTGCCACTGGTGATTGAAAAAATATTCAGGAGCAAGATTTACCCTGAGCTCCAGAAAAGTCCCCTGACCAGAATCCTCTACAAGGTTCCATTGTTCCGGAAGTTGCTTCACCGGATTGCTGGAAGGAAACTGATGAAAACTTTCGGAGGTAAAGTTACTTTCTTTGGCGTGGGAGGATCCAAACTTGATAGTACAGTGGAACGGTTTCTCTTTGAAGCCGGATTTCCTTATGCCATCGGTTATGGCCTGACTGAAACCGCTCCGCTTTTGGCCGGAACCACTCCCCGGACTCCCAGGATCGGATCAACCGGGCTTGCTCTCCAGGGAGTAAAACTGCGCCTGGCCGATGTGGATCCACTCACGGGGGAAGGCGAAATCCAGGCCAAGGGACCCAACGTGATGGCAGGATATTATAAAAATCCGGAAGTCACCGCGCAGGCGTTTACTCCTGACGGATGGTTCCGTACGGGGGACCTGGGCTCTTTCGACAAAGACGGCTATCTCAGGATCAAAGGCCGCCTGAAAAATATGATCCTGGGCGCCAGCGGTGAAAATATCTATCCTGAAGAGATAGAATCGGTAATCAACCGGATGCGTTATGTGATCGAGTCACTGGTGGTGGAGAAAAAGGGTAAACTGGTGGCTTTAATCCATCTCAATATGGAAGAGATTGAGCACCAGTATAATTCACTCAGAAACGATGCCAACCTTTTCGCCGAGAAGATTAACCACCGGAAGGATGAAATTCTGAAGGAGATCCAGCTGAAAGTGAATGCTCAGGTCAATAAATTCTCCAAATTGCAGCATGTCATTTTCCAGGAATTTCCTTTTGAAAAAACACCGACCCAAAAGATAAAACGGTTTCTGTATCACCAGAAAAACTGATACGCTGCACCTCTCCGCGGAAATGATCACGGACAGGGATTTCCGGTAAAAATGGAAGGAAACAGGTAGAGGATGATTTCAAAGCATATAGTGAAATCACCATGCCTTTTTTTCCCAACTGCCTTCCGGACCATTTTACAGGGTGCACCGCTTCGGATGAAGCAATAATTATATGAAAAGTACTACATTTGCATCTTGTTTTTTACAAGAAGATGGAGAGCGGATCAAGATACATTGCCCGGGGGGTTTCAGCTTCAAAAGAAGAGGTGCATCAGGCCATTCAATCCCTCGATAAAGGATTGTTCCCCGGGGCTTTCTGCAAAATAATACCGGATATCCTGGGTGGAGATCCCCAGTGGTGCAATATCATGCATGCGGATGGGGCAGGCACGAAATCATCCCTGGCTTATCTCTACTGGAAGGAAACCGGTGATCTGTCGGTTTGGAAAGGTATAGCCCAGGATGCGCTCATTATGAACACCGATGATCTTTTATGCGTGGGGGCTACCGATAATATCCTGGTCTCTTCCACTATAGGACGAAATAAAAACCTGATTCCTGCGGAGGTAATAGCAGCTATTATCAGCGGAACAGAGGAGATTTGCAGTGAACTCCGTGATATGGGCGTAGGGATTTATCTTACGGGGGGGGAAACAGCCGATGTAGGCGACCTTGTGCGTACAGTGATCGTTGACTCCACCGTTACCTGCAGGATGAAGCGCAGTGAGGTCATTTCGGCCGGGAATATCAGGCCCGGGGATGTGATTGTCGGATTGTCCTCCACTGGACAGGCTACCTATGAAAAATCATACAATGGCGGAATGGGCAGCAATGGCCTGACTTCTGCCCGCCATGACGTGTTTTCCAAATATCTCGCCTCCAAATACCCGGAAAGTTTTGATCCCATGATCCCCGAAGAACTGGTCTTTTCCGGAAAACTGAGACTTACTGATGAAATTGAAGAACTGGGTATCGATGCCGGTAAACTGGTTTTGTCTCCCACCCGGACCTATGCTCCGGTAATCCGGAAAATCCTGGATGATTACCGTTCTGATATTCACGGGATGATCCATTGCTCCGGTGGGGCACAAACCAAGGTTCTTCATTTTGTGGAAGGGGTACATGTGATAAAAGATAATCTTTTTCCGGTTCCGCCGCTTTTCAGGATCATCCGTGAACAGTCGGAAACTCCCTGGCAGGAGATGTACCGGGTTTTTAACATGGGACACCGGATGGAACTCTATGTGAATCGGGAAATAGCCGGCAAACTCATTGAAATATCCGGTTCCTTCCATATCGATGCCCGGATAATTGGCCGTGTGGAGCCTTTCCCGGGCAAAAAACTGACCATACACACCGAAGCAGGAATCTACGAGTATTAGCTGAATTTCATTTTATCCGGTAATTCCCGGCCAGTAGATCATAGTTGCCGGTTTATGAATTCCGACTATAGCTATTCCATATCTCTTGACATTTCCCATTTTTTATTTTCAAATCTTCAAATTTTCAAATCATGACTGATTTTTCACTGCTCGAAAAATATGAATCCATTCAACACCGGTTTGAAGAGGTTTCTCAACAAATTACCGATCCAGCATCTATGGCCGACATGAAGCGGTATGTTAAGCTGAACCAGGAGTACAAAAGGCTGGAATCGTTGGTTCAGGCCTTCCGGGAGTACAAGGCGCTGGCAGACAATATGGAATCGGGCAGGGAGATTCTGAGCGAGGAGAGCGATCCCGAACTGCGGGAGATGGCCCGTCAGGAGATTGAAAGCACTGAAGCGATGTTACCTGAAAAAGAACAAACGATCAAGCTTTTACTGGTGCCTGCCGATCCGGAAGATTCAAAGAATGCCATTCTGGAGATCAGAGCCGGTACAGGTGGGGATGAAGCCAGCATATTTGCCGGTGATCTCTTCCGCATGTATTCCAAATTCTGTGAAAGGAAAGGATGGAAACTGGAGGTAACCAACTCAAGTGAAGGAACAGCCGGTGGATTTAAGGAGATTGTGGCAGAGGTGAAAGGTGAAGGGGTATACGGAATCCTGAAATACGAATCGGGAGTTCACCGTGTT
>CAYWTT010000141.1:0-8312 GCA_964461245.1 uncultured Prolixibacteraceae bacterium
AAACCAGGTAATTTGTGCACGATTTCGCCTCAGGGACGGCTAAAGCAAGCAGAATGACAGAAAGGGCCAAAAATAAAGTGATGATCTTCATGTCTCAGGATTTCAAAAATCAGTAATCCTGCAAAATAAGTAAAAAAGAGGAATGATAACGACAGTTATAAAAAATCCGGCAGGATTACCACAAGAAAACTGCCGGAGTCGGTTCGGTACACTTGCCTAAAAAGGCACTGGTTCCCCTTATAGGTTGAATTTCAGGTTTATCCCAATCAAATAGAGATTAACGGGTTTTTTTACATTTACCTCCTGATCCAAACGGAGATAAGCATCCAAATCCATTTTTTTGGAGAGCGGGAAATTAATCCCCAACGTATACCTCCAATCATCAATTTCATTCCCGTCGGGATTGTTCAACTGATAATGCATTTCCGCACTGGCATAAGGCTCCGGCTTGAACCCCCTGACATCCCAGTCCACTTCGAGCCTCGAGCGAAGGTAATTTACCGGGCTGTAATCATTTCCCTTCAGGGAAGTATCATAATAGGTACTCTGAAATTTTTCCCTCAAGGCAAAAGTGAACCTTCCCAATTCAGCTTTTCCTGTTGCATATGCATAATACCTGTGCCGGTTTTCCCAGAAATTGTCGTTTATATCATGCCGGTAAAGCCAGGTATACCCGACTCCGCCTTTCAGCTGTTTGTTCACGGAATAGGATCCTCCCAGGGAAGTTCCAAACCGGTTGATCTCACTGAAGTCCTTGAAGATTCTGACCTCTTCCTCAAATTCAAGGTCCAGTTTTTTGGTAATCTCCTTTGAAATATCGACACTCAGCCAAGTCCCGTGGTCGTTTTCCTGGGCTTGGGAATGAAAAGGGAACAGGCAAAAAAGGAAGACCGAAACTATGAATAATAATCTTTTAAACATAACAGCATTTTTCAAACGTAAGAGGGTATCAATCATCATCATCAGTGGAATTACCGTTTTTCCGGGTAAGCGTATCGGCAAAATTGGTTTCCTTGCTGTCGTAATAGACATTGAGAATGGCCGTATCTTTCAGAAAATCAATGGCCCCGATTTCTATCTTACTGATTGTCAATCCTGTACGCTGTTTTAAATCAGCCATCAACTCCTCATACCGTTCAGGCCTGATCAGGTCGATCTTCTCATAAACTATTCTCTTGCTGGATACATGTCTCAGAATATTGCTGCTTTCCAGCATCCATATCACAATTATGAAAATCCCGTTCACAATCGCCAATTGGCCATATCCCACGTTTTTAGCCAGTGCGTTGATTACCGAGATCCCGATAATGGTGAAAAGGTAGGTCATTTCGCGGGCCGGCAAAGTATCGGTCCGGTACCGTAAAATGCCAAAAATGGCAAACAGACCCAGTGCAAATCCCACCTGTATTTTAACGGTATCCAGCAAATAGAGCAGCATAAAAATGGTCGTGCTTGTCAAAATAAAGGTGAAAAAATAATCCCGTCTCTTGGATCGCGGATAATATAACAACCGGATAATTCCCACTGTGATCAGCAGGTTGATCAGATAGTGGATTAACAATCCGGCCAATCCGTAAGCGGAATCCTCAGACGGAACATTAACTCTCTCGATTACATTAAGCATTAAATTCATAATGAGTGATTTTTTCTATTTTTCTTATTTTTTTTTTCATAACGTTGGTTTTTGCCTTTGGCTCAGTTAAAGCCACACCCAGGCAGTATTTACTGATCCCTGATCCCCTGATCCGTTCATTGAACAAAACGCTCCGGATAGGAGAAACATTGAATTTATCCTGTTTTATTTCAATGATTACCAGGCCAGAAAGAGGGAAATCCCGATTGTTTCCCGGTTTATTAAAGGAAAGGTTAAAATCAATGGTCACCCTTTCGGTCATCTCCAGATTTACCAGGGTTATCCTTTTAAAATAGTTTTCAAGGATCGGGAACAAAAGAAAAAGATCGGTCCCGGCGTATTTCTCCACCATGTGATAAGCCTCATCACTGAAATTTCCACCCGTATTTTTCAATTGGATCCTGTTTTTTATCGTTTTCCCCTTGTTGGTTTTACTTTTAACCTCCAGAAAATGGAGGTTGCTTTCCACATAGCTCCTTCTTCTGACTTTACAGCGATTCAGTTTCCCGTTGACATGATTATTGAAAAATTGCAAACCCGGAGAATCGTAATACACCGTATTATATGAAGCCATTCTGTTTCCATCGATTTCCTGAATGTAATAGTATGGGATGACCTGATCTACCACAGTCCCCAACCTTGATACGGGCAGGAGATATTTGGTATCGATGCGGTTCATCAACCGGACAGTTGTAATGCGGTCCAGGGTTATGCCCTGCATCCGTTCCACAAAACCAAGGCTCCCCTGCCAATCGGCAAATTCAGTTTCTGCAGGATCCATAATCAGTGAATTGTGCCGAGACTGATTCATTGACTTTTCGGCTTCCGTTGTAAACATATTCTTCATTTAGAAGTATAAAAATAACGGTGCTGACCGTTTCCCGGTACTTTTAATGGGTAAACAGCGTAAATCCAATGGTTAACTGTCATAAACTTTGGTTGGATATCATTTACCTTTACCAAATGAAACATTTTAGCGGAATGCAGGGGGATCTCCCTGTGCATATCCAGGAAGTTATACTTTTAAATCCGGACAGGTAATATGAAGGAACGTACTGTGAAAATACTGATCCAGGTACTGATCTGGAGCGCATTCCTGGTGTTTCTGTTTTTATTTATGCCTTTTTACGATGTACAATTATTTAAGATGCCCTACTTTTTCCTTGCATCTTACGCATTGCTAATCGGGTATTATTACTTTAATTCCGGATTTCTTGTCCCCCGGTTTCTTGGCCAGGGGAAGATCTTTGTGTTCATTTTCGTCACGTTGATCATTCTGTTCCTGTACATTTACCTGTCAGATGCCCTTGGATGGATGCAACCGCATGAAACCAAACCCGGAGGGGGAGGCATGAATCTCCCGCCGCCCCGGGGGACCAAGCCGCCGGAAGATATTTTCGGTATCTCTCCGGTTCCTGAAGGAATGGAACGGGATATGCAGCCCCCCGGTACAGCCGGGGGAATCTGGAGGCATTTCCGGCCGGGAACACCTCGGAATATGTTTCCAATGAGTTCCATGCTCACATTTATTCTGGTTTTCATGGTCAGCACTGGCACCCGGATCATTACTTCCTGGTTTGTGCTGGAAAGACAGAAAAACCAGGCTCAGCATGAAAAATCACTTGCAGAGCTTTCTGCGCTGAAGGCTCAGCTGAATCCTCACTTCTTGTTCAACACGCTGAACAGCTTATACTACCTGGCCCGGAAAAAAGCCGATTCGACTCCGGACATGATTCTGAAACTTTCAAGCCTGATGCGCTTTGTTCTGACCGAAACAAAGGCCGGATTGATTTCCCTTGAAAAAGAGGTGGAGTGCATACAGGAATATATCGACCTTCAAAGACTTCGCCTTACCGATAAGACAGAGGTGGTTTTCACTAAAGAGGGAGAACTGAATGATCAGCAAATTGCACCGCTGCTGCTGTTGCCTCTGGTGGAAAATGCTTTTAAATTTGGGGTCAGTTCACGCACCAATTCCACAATCTTTATCAATCTTACCCTGCAACAAGATAAGCTGACTTTTATTGTTAAAAACGGAAAAGTGAATTCGGTGACCGAAAGTGAAAGTACCGGTATCGGCTTGAAAAATGTAAGGCAACGCCTGTCTCTGATTTATCCGGAGAAGCACGCCTTTATGATCCAGGAAACGGATAACCTGTT
Organism: uncultured Prolixibacteraceae bacterium; assembly: GCA_964461245.1. Taxonomy (GTDB): domain Bacteria; phylum Bacteroidota; class Bacteroidia; order Bacteroidales; family Prolixibacteraceae; genus UBA1413. Next base: position 3,794 of record CAYWTT010000141.1, read on the forward strand.
CTCGGCCGAACTCAAGATCATTCTTTCCTGAAAGGGGGTAACCGGGAAGGCCACACCAATTGTCAGATCAGCTTTATGAAAGGGAAAAACAACCTTTAAAGTGCATTTGAGGTTAAAAAGCAGGAATATAGGGATTAACAACTGTACTCTTTTCAGAAAAGGATGTTTAGTTTTGTACAATTAACAACTGCCGGATGATTTTAAGATGCCTTGCCGTGGATGATGAGCCCTTTGCCCTTGAAATTCTCCGTGATTTTGTGGCAAGGGTACCCTTTCTGAGGATGGAAGCAGCTTGTCTGGATCCGCTGGAAGCACTCGCATTAATTCAACAGGCACATCCCGACATTTTGTTCCTGGATATTGAAATGCCTGAAATTTCGGGTTTAAGAATGGCTGAAGTTGTCAAAAGTCCCCCCTATATTATTTTCACCACGGCTTATTCAGAATATGCCGTGGAGGGTTTCAACCTGAGTGCCCTTGATTACCTGCTCAAGCCTTACAGTTTTGAACGCTTTCTCAAAGCCGTAACAAAGGCCAGGGAAGCTATCCGGCTTCAGCAACAAATAACTGCTCCGCTTCAGGAGCAGGATTGTATCATTATAAAAACAGGGTATCAGAACCTGAGGGTGAACCTTTCCGATATCCTGTTTGTGGAAGCGATGGACAACTATGTAAGGATATTCACCCCGTTGAAAACTCACACTACCCTGATGAGTATGAAAGCCATCGTGGAATTACTTCCTCATATAAGGTTTGTCAGGATCCACAAATCTTTTATCATCAACATCCAGAAAATCACTACCTTTACCAGGGAACAGGTCTCCATCGGAAAAAAACAACTCCCGGTAGGCCGAGCATATTCCTCCCAGTTCCTGGAAATCATGAAATCTCAGACTTGAGCAGACATTTGCTCTGCAGGTTCCGCATCGGGTATAAGCATCTTTTTCCGAATTATCAGTGAGGAATATGGTTTTGGCAAAATAAAGATTATATTTGCTTCGTGTTCGCACACGGAAAAAATTTCAGTAGTTGTTCCATTAAAGAAACACATCTTATGAAAATCGGAAAAATGAGCATGGGTATTGGCGATCGTTTTGAGCATCAGGGAGAAGCACAATTGAGAGCCATACAGAAAGCGGCCAAAAAAGGGATTGTGGTGACTCCGGTCTGGAACAAGTCGAACCGGGAGCACAATATCGTTCATTCAGAACCTTCCGGTACCCGTAAAGAAGCTGATCAGGCAGTAACAGCGAATGGATGGAAAAACCAGTATCTGGTGGATGCCGATCACATCAACCTGACCAATGTAGACCGATTCATCGGGGTATCAGACTTTTTCACCCTGGATGTGGCGGTCTATATCAACAAACCGGCATCTCCCGAAGCGATTGCAGCCTTTAAGGATTCATGTGCTGTTTTGGGCAGGTCAGTCACCATTCCCGGAATTGCCCAACCAGTCGCCATTACTGAAGAGCTCCTGCAGGGCGTTGCAGTGAAATACCTTGCCGCAGTTGAGGAAGCAGGAAGGATTTACCGTCATATTGAATCGGTTAAAGGTGCCGGCAATTTCATCACCGAAGTCTCAATGGATGAGGTGGAAACTCCGCAAACCCCTGTAGATATGCTTTTTATCCTCAAGATGATGGCCGATCAACAGATCCCGGCACAGACCATAGCCCCGAAATTTACCGGGAGGTTCAACAAAGGGGTGGATTATGTAGGTGACGTGGATCAATTTGCGCTCGAATTTGAACAGGATGTGCTGGTTATTGACTATGCCGTCAGGCATTTTGGTTTGCCTGAAAACCTGAAACTGAGTGTCCATTCCGGCAGCGACAAATTCACCATCTATCCGGTAATGGCTGATATTCTGAAAAAACATGACAAGGGACTTCACCTGAAAACCGCAGGGACCACCTGGCTGGAAGAGGTGATCGGACTGGCCATGGCAGGCGGCGAAGGGCTCGAGGCAGCCAAAGAGATTTACAACAAAGCATTTGGAAGGAAAGAGGAGCTTTGTGCTCCTTATGCCGATGTGATTGATATTGATGAAAGCCGGCTCCCAAAGCCCGAAGAGGTCAATACGTGGGACAGTGAGAAATTCGCAAACAGCCTCAGGCATATCCCGGGTCACCCTGACTACAATCCCAACCTTCGTCAGCTGATCCATGTCGGATACAAAGTGGCTTCGGAAATGGGAGATAGATACATTGGCCTGTTGGAGAAATACAAGGAGGTGATCGGACAGTGTGTGGAAGAGAATATTTATGACCGTCATCTCCGCCGCCTTTTTCACCTTTAGCGAAAAACCAGAATGGAACGGCAGGTAAAAGGGATTCTGCCAACTGGCTGTCATTCCTTCGGAAATTACCTTATTTTCTCCGGAATTTTAAACTAATCTGAATTATGGAACCATTTATTCATGACCATTTTCTCCTGCATTCTGAAATTGCTCGGGAGCTTTACCATAAACACGCGGCAAAAATGCCGATCTTTGACTACCATTGTCACATCCCCCCGCAGGATATTGCCACAGACCGGCAATTCATTAACCTGACCCAGATTTGGTTGTATGGGGATCACTACAAGTGGCGGGCGATGCGTACCAACGGAGTGGATGAAAAATTCTGCACGGGTACTGCCAGTGACTGGGAAAAATTCGAAAAGTGGGCGGAAACGGTTCCGCATACGTTGCGCAATCCCTTGTACCACTGGACACACCTTGAGCTGAAAAGGTTCTTCGGGATCGACAAATTGTTATGTCCTGCCACTGCCCGTGAGATCTGGGAGGAATGCAACCAAAAGCTGAACACTCCTCAATATTCGGTCAGGAACATCATCAGGATGGCCAATGTGCATACCATTTGCACCACCGATGATCCGGTTGATTCGTTGGAGCATCACAGGGCCATCAAGGCAGACGGTTTTGAAGTCAACGTACTTCCTGCCTGGCGGCCCGACAAGGCCATGATGGTCGAGGATCCTTCATACTATAATGGCTACCTGGACCAGCTGGCTGATGCAGCCGGTTTGGAGATCGGTTCGTTCGATCAGTTGATGACAGCCCTGGACAAACGGCATCAGTTCTTTCACGAAAACGGGTGCCGGCTGTCGGATCACGGACTGGAAACAGCTTATGCCGAAGAGTATACCCTGGAGCAGATCAGGGGGATCTTCTCAAAGATCCGCCAGGGAATTCAACTGTCTAAAGAGGAAATCCTTAAATTCAAATCAGCCATGCTGGTGGAATTCGGAATCCTGGACCACCACCGGGGATGGACTCAGCAATTTCACCTGGGAGCACTCCGGAACAACAATAGCCGTCTTTTCCGGAAACTGGGACCGGATACCGGTTTTGATTCGATCGGTGACTTTGAGATTGCACGGCCACTCTCCCGCCTTCTCGACCGGCTGGATGACAATAACCAACTGGCAAAAACCATATTATACAACCTGAATCCGCGCGACAACGAACTGATGGGAACCATGATCGGCAATTTCCAGGACGGTTCGGTCCCAGGAAAAATCCAGTATGGCGCAGGGTGGTGGTTCCTGGACCAGAAAGACGGAATGAAAAAACAGATCCAGGCTTTATCCAATCTTGGACTGCTAAGCCGTTTTGTGGGCATGCTGACCGATTCCCGCAGTTTCCTTTCCTATACCCGGCATGAATATTTCCGCCGCACTCTGTGCAATATTCTCGGAAATGACGTGGTCAGGGGCGAGATCCCGCAGGACATGGAACTGCTCGGACAAATGGTTGAAAATATCTGTTTTAATAATGCGTTCAATTATTTTGGATTTAACCGGTGACCTGATTTTTCCGGTTTGCCAATGGATCAGTCACGGGTTGCTGGCTCGGTAAGAATAAACCTAAAAAAAAGAAGAATGAAAAAAGTCGTCACATTCGGAGAGATCATGCTGAGATTGGCTACTCCCGGTTTTATGCGGTTCGGACAATCGGAAACACTCACGGCCACCTTTGGCGGCGGCGAGGCCAATGTGGCCGTATCGCTGGCCAATTACGGCATACCAGTTGAATACATCACCCGGTTACCCAAAAATGACATCGGAACAGCCTGCATGATGGAACTGCGGAAATTCGGAGTTGGCGTTTCCCATATCGTATGGGGAGGTGAGCGTTTAGGTATCTACTTTCTGGAAACCGGGGCTGTCAGCCGGGGAAGTAAAGTGATATACGACCGGGCGCACTCTTCCGTTTCAGAAATTCAACCCGGCATGGTGGACTGGGATGCGGTGTTGGATGGGGCCGGATGGTTTCACTGGACCGGCATTACCCCTGCCATTTCACAGAGTGCGGCCGATGTTTGCCTGGCAGCCATCCGGAAAGCAAAAGAAAAAGGGATCACCGTTTCCTGTGACCTGAATTTCCGGAAAAATCTCTGGAAATATGGCAAAAAGGCAAGTGAAGTGATGCCTGACCTGGTAGAAGGGACCGACATTATCCTGGGCAATGAAGAAGATGCGGCCATGGTGCTGGGAATCCACCCCGAAGGGG
>CAYWTT010000142.1:0-3032 GCA_964461245.1 uncultured Prolixibacteraceae bacterium
TTGCTCTTTGCTCTTTGCTCTTTGCTTTATTATCCATTTGTTTTGAAACCAACCTATAATCCCGATTGAACCTGCGACTTGTTTCATATCTTTTGGTTGCGGCATTCCTCCAGGCTTTTCAATTCACCTGTCCTGGCCAGTCCGCCGCGGAGATCCGGGAAATGCTTGAAAGGGAAAAGTATGAGCAGATCAGGGTTATTCAGGAAAGTGACACCTTCCTTATCAGCCTTGAAAACAGAGTTTGGCGCTGGCAAGTGACTGCCGTCGGGAACGCCTTGGATAAGATCTCTGCCCTCCTGCCCCACTCTGCCTTACTCAGACTGCTGATTCTGGAGAGAGGGATTCCCCGCTTGCAGGTTACCGTCTCACCTGAGGTTTGGAACAGGTTTACCTCGGGCGAAATTTCCGGGGAAGAAACGGCACAGCTCCTGACCGTTTCAGAAGATACAGAAAATACCTGGCACCTGGTCCGGCATGAAGATCCAAAACGCCGTTCTGCCGGGAACACCGACCTGACTGCCTATCCGCAGCTCAGCTTTGAGAATACCCTGAAATCAAGACTTTATACCGGGCAGCTCAATATCGCCCCTGCCCTCCAGGTCACCCTTTGGCAGGGAGGGGCGTTTACCGGACAAGTCATATTCCCCCTCTATAATGAGCTGGGCTATGAGGGCAATTTCATCCGGCCCGGACAGGTAGTGCTCTCCCAGGATTTCCGGGTAAACCGGCTGACAGGAAGGCTCTCGGCCGGCAACTTCAGCGCCGGGAGATACGGGACCGATGCTTCTTTTACCTGTCTTCTGCCTGATGAAATGTGGAAGATGAAGCTGAATGCGGGATACACCGGAAGCAGCCATTTTTACGATAACCGCTGGAATCATTCCCGTCTGAACGCTCTGACCTGGTCCCTTTCCTTGTCCTGGTTCATCCCCCGTTACAGCCTGGAACTCGAAGGAGGGATCCGGCAGTATGTTTACGGAGATGCGGGGATTTTCTGCAGTATGATCCGGTGGTTTGGTGAGACAGCTTTCGGATTTTATGCGCTTAAAACCGATCAAACCACCAACGGGGGGTTCCGCCTCACTGTTCCCTTTCCATTTAAAAAGCGTCCCGGATACCATCTCTTCCGGGTAACGTTCCCCGGCCACCAGGATATGGTTTATAACGCAGGCACCGAATTCCACTACGGGCAGACTTACCGCACGGAACCCGGAATCAACCTGGTCGACGGATTCTGGAATGCGCGTTATATAAAGAATTTTCTGTTGAAAAGGGAAAACTGAATTCAGCGGAAAGTGGAAAAGCTGGTCATCAGTTATCGGTTATCAGATAAAAGTTACCACTGTGTGACTCCGTGGAACCTCTGTGTATCTCGGTGTAAAAGAAAGGATTACCTTGAACCACTTTGAACAATATTGAACATTTATTTTAACTTGACTTCGAACCAATCACTTCCGCTAAAGTCTCCCAAACTCATATCCCCTTAGTCTCAGTTCGTCGATAATCGTTCCCAGCAGATCATAGAATTTGTCGGTGCGGTCGGGGTGGGTGCCCAGGTGGATCAGCAGAAAAGCTCCGTTCAGACCCAGCCGTTGAGTCGATTCGAACCGGAGCAGCCGCTCAGACAGTTCAGCGGAGGACTTGTAATTCTTCATGCCGGGGGTAGTGTAATCGGCATTGGTGCCGGTGCCCGGGGTGAAATTGACGACCTGGAGTCCCATCTCCCAGCTCCACTGCGAAATCTGCCGGTTGTACCATTCATAGGGAGGGAGGAAAAAACGGTTCTCTCTTTTCGGGATGCCTGCTTTCCGGAGTTCCTCAAGGTTATCCCTGATATCTTTCCTGAATTCCTTTTCCGTAACCAGTAAAGAATCTCTCTTTTCCCAGCTGTTGTATAAAAGGTGGCGGTCGCTGTGAGGGCCCACATAATGGCCTTCGGTTCTCATCCTTTGCACCACGGAGGCAAATTCCGGATTCCGGAGAAAATTGCCGGTCAGGAAAAAGGAGGCCTTCACCTGTTTTTCTGCAAGGATATCGAGCATTTTACCGGCTCCGTCGGCAAACTCATCGGCTGAAGAGATCAGATAAATGATCTTACGGGTGGTATCATTCCGGATGACAGCCCCGTGAGGATCCACCAGGATTCTGTGAGAAAGAGAGAATTTACCTCTTCCGGCCGGCTTCATTCCATATGCATATTGTCCTGTTCCCTGCAGGATCAGAACAATCCATAAAAGTATTCTAAGCTTTTTTATCATACCATCATCCTGTTTACGGACTCTTTTATTTACTCTGCGATCTGTAATCTGCAATCGCTTCTGGTTCTTCAAATACTTTTTGTTCTTTGTAGATTTCTGTGGCAACTCCGTGATACGTTAAGATAATTTATAACTAATTGTTACACAGAGATTCACAGAGGATCACACAGAGTTGCACGGAGTTTAAACCACTGAAAACTAAATCTTTGAACAATATTGAACCATTTGAACCACTTTGAACAACTAACCAAAAACGAATAACCGATATCCTTTTTTATTTCTCCTCAAAGAACCTCATCACCTGCTGCACAAGTTGATCCAGTGTGCCGGGACCGGTGATCGTTTCCAACGGAAAGCCCAGCACCACACTCCGGTAATTGCCGCGATAAGCCACAGCCGCACTTATATTGTTCTCTCCGTAACGGAAGGCGGTAAAGGCACTTTTATCCGCCGGTTCGATGCCATCAGGAGCCTCTACCGGGTACAAAACCGGATCGCAGGAGGTATTAAAATCACCCGTAAGTGAAAACCATTTTCTCCCGTAGTCGGTTGAATAAAAATGACCAGTATGTACGGCATGGCCTGTCCGCCTGACAAAGTGAAGGATTTCCCTGGCAAACCGGGCGGCGAGGGTATCGTTGCATTCCGCAAAATCACTTCCCACATAAGCCCCTGAAAGCAACAGATTGCCACCGGTGGATGCAACCTCCCGCAGCTTTTTCATGAATTCGGGGGTATAAATCCTGAATTCCATCCCTTTTTCCCCATCCATCT
>CAYWTT010000142.1:3132-8306 GCA_964461245.1 uncultured Prolixibacteraceae bacterium
TGCTCCCGGCGTTCCCTTTTCCTCCCCGAGTATCACATCGACTGCAGCATAAGGCGACACATCGAAACCTGCACGGCAGAAAACCTCATCACTCACCGACACATAGCTGTATCCTGCAACCCTGACCGCTTTTCCGTGGACTGCCGCAAAGTCAAAATTATTTCCGGGAATGCGCAGGTTTTCCATATCGCCGTAACTGCTGCCCCACCCCGGGTTGTCGTCGTCGCTCCACTCCGATTTCCGGTTGAAATCATACTGTTGTCCGGTATAACCCGTATTAAAGCGGTAAGGAACACCCTGGTCGTTCCATTCCTCCCTTCCGCCAATGTTGCCTGTATCAAAGAACGCAGGGCCGCAAATACGGTCAAAAGCGCTGACCAACAGCACCGTGCCTTTGGACTGACCAGCCAGTCCCACAGAAAGCGTTTCTGAAGGGAAACTTTCGCCTCCGTCATTGAGGGCAGTCACCCTGAAGCTGTAATCGGCATTCATTTTCGCCAGTCTGACCACCATGCAGGTATCGCTGACGGTTCTTCCGGCATCAAAGTCTTTTCCGTTTTCCCGGGTATACACTCTGAACCGGGAAGGCAGGGCGGTCGGCTCCAGTGGATCAGCCACAGGTTGCCAGCAAAGCTTCACTGCGGAATCACCCAGAAGAGTAAGTGCAAAGTGATCCACAGGCAAAGGCTGCACCACAAAGGGGCGACTCTCCCGGGAAGCCTGGAATTTCAGCATCCCCTTGTATATGGCCCGGGCTACGGCGAATTGGAACCGGGGGTCCTGTCCGAAGCGCATGTCGGCCAGATTTTGGTGCGACAGCATTTCCAGCAGCATAACCGGCACATTAGGACGCCAGCTCTCAGAATATTGTTTATCCCAGAGCCCCCTGCGGGTCCATTCGGGATTGAACTGCGCCCGGAGGTCCCGGACGATTTGGGTTTGGATCAAATCGGCCAGGTCACGGCTGGCCATCCGGGAAGTGCCGTCGGGGAATTTTCCCTTATCTGCCCAGGTGCTGTAAATAGCCAGGGTTCCGATAATGGAATCGCCGGGAGTGATCCCTGCATCGGTATGGAAGGCAAAAGCCAGATCCACCGGGATCTGCAGTCCCCTGACATTCCGGTCCTTCTCCGGACCGTTGGGTTTTCCCATCAGGTAGTTTACCCACTCCCCTCTGGACATATAATCGTCATTATAATCATTCTTTCCTTCGTTCAGGTTATAGACCAGGGAATCGGGGAATCCGGCATACTGAAGATAGTAGCGTGCTCCCTCCCTGTAGCGTGATTTCCCGCTGGTTTTCAGGGTGAAAAGCGCAGGATCGGTGATACTCTCCACCCGTTTTGCAGTGGCATCGTCGGCCGACTTTACATTCTCCCGAAGCAGCATGGCCGGGCGACGGGCCACATTGCCCATACCTCCGCCCAACCGGATGGCATCGACCGAGATCACCTCTCCCAGATTGCCGTTGAGGCTCACCGCCACCGATTCCGGTCCGGAATCAGAATCAACAGTACCACTGAAGGTAAAGGTTCCGAGGTAGATCCAGGTGCCCCCTCCGATGCGTTGGTTCACCAGGAACCGGTGTTTTTCCCCGGAAGCGATCACTGTGACCTGAACCTCCTGAGAACTGTTTTCATCACTTTGCCAGGAGATGCAGACGCCATATTCACCCGCCACAGCAGGCAGGGCTGTCACCGACTTTTCCGTACCCGGAATGGCTTCAAAACGGAGGGAAGTACCCATCTGAAATGGATTTTCCCCGGAAACAAGGGTGTCTTTCCACAAAAATCCGGGATTCACCGTTTGATACACCGCTCCTTCCGGGATCAGCAACTGAGCTTTTCCGGTGGAAAAGTCATTGTCAGCGATCACTTCGTGGGGTTGCCAATCCCTCTCGACGGGCAGCAGCACCGTGGCTCCGCTGTTCTCCAGCATGGGGACGAGAAAGGGAAGGGCAATGCTCTTGGTGAAGATATCCTCCGCCGTTCCAAAGAGACGGGGACGCTGCCATTCCCAACGGTCGAGCTTCGACTCGTAATACCAGCCATGGCTGCTCCATAGGGCAATGTGGTTATTGTACAAACCACTTCCGGGGATTTCAGCATCTGCCTTTCTGACCAAAGGAATCCTGGGCTCCTGCCCTGTCCCAGGTATTCTGGATTCATCCCTGGCCAGCGTATTCCGAAAGGCATTGGGAATCAGCTCCTGCAACAGGTGATGATCGGTGCGGATCTCCAGCGACCATGCCTGGTATTTCCGGCCCAGTGCCTCTTTCAGGGATTGCTCCAGCAGCCGGCAGTTTTCCTCCCTGACGGCAATATAGGAAAGGGGCGTGGAGAAAAAGAGCTGTATGGTTTTTTTCTCCGGGAGTACCGACATCGAGTCAATCTTTATCTTCCCGACATTTTCCCATTCTGTCAACGGATTTTGCCAGTTTTGCAGACGCTTTCCGATCTTCTGCCCCGTTTTAACTACCTGTTCGGATTTTGCATAAGCCGAAGCAGACACAAAAATCAGGAGAAGCATACAGTATTTAAGATAAATTTGTTTCATAAGAAAGCCAATCTGGTTAAAATCAATCAAAGTTACTAAATTTTGTGGCATCCATTCTCCCCGCCCGAACGGCTGAATCCGTTCAGTCGGGCAGGGGGGATATACATAACTGAATTATCCTGGACTTTGATGCATCGGGTAAAATACTCCCTTAAACCTTAAAAGAAGGCAGTGACGGGTATTCCACCAGGTAGGGTATCCATAAAAATCGTAGTTTTGGAAAAATGTTCGTATGAAAATCGTGGTATTGGACGGATACACGCTGAATCCCGGGGACCTGAGCTGGAAAGGGATTCAGCAATTGGGAGACCTCACGGTATATGACCGTACCCGGCCGGAAGAGGTTGCAGAGAGAGCTGCCGGAGCAGAGGCGGTGTTCACCAACAAGGTGGTGCTGGACAAAAAGGTGATTGGGCAATTGCCGGAGCTCCGTTTTATCGGGGTGCTGGCCACCGGGTACAACGTGGTGGATGTAGCTGCAGCCCGGGAAAAGGGAATTGTGGTCACCTACATTCCCGCTTATTCAACCGCTTCAGTAGTACAAATGGTGTTCGCCCATATTCTCAGTTTCACCAACCGGGTGGAGCGGCATGCCGAAGAGGTGCGCAACGGCAGGTGGACCGCCAGCCGTGATTTTTGTTACACCTCCACACCACAGGTCGAACTGGCGGGAAAAACCCTGGGAATTGTCGGCTTCGGCAGGATCGGACAGTCAGTGGCCAAAACCGGACACGCCTTCGGGATGAAGGTGGTCTTTTACAACCGGAGTACCAAACCCGGTGTCCCGGAATGGTGCCGCCAAACAGGGATGGAATCGCTGTTCCGCGAGAGTGATTTTGTGAGTCTCAACTGCCAGCTATCGGAAGAGAACCGGGAATTTGTGAACCGTTCGCTGCTTTCCTTGATGAAACCCACCGCCTTCCTGGTCAATACCGGCCGGGGCGGACTGATCTGCGAGCCAGACCTGGCGGAAGCGCTGAACAAGGGAACGATCGCCGGAGCCGGACTGGATGTACTGTCCAAGGAACCCCCAAAAGATGACAATCCGCTGCTTACAGCCCGAAATTGTTTTATCACGCCCCACATCGCATGGGCCACCTTTGAAGCCCGCACCCGGCTGATGCAGATCGCCACACGCAACCTGGCCGCGTTTGCCGGGGGTAAACCGGAAAATGTGGTGAGCTGACTTAGCCCCACAGCCTCCTGTGCTTCACTTTATTCATTAGCCCTGCGTCTATGCCTTGTGTTTTTTAAAAACAGACGGCTACACCACCCAGCGGGATTTTCAGGTCGTAAAGCATTGCAAAAAGAAAAAGGTGTCTAAAGAAGAGACAGCTGCTGCCTATGTTGCAGGCCTGGGTGTCATATTCTCCCATCAGCCGCAGGGACGGACAAAATCCAGGCGACAAGGAACCGCCGAAAAAGAAACCTTTCATATTTCCCTGGTGGTACTCCCTGAAACCTTCATGGGCATAACCGGCCGTCAGTTCCAGGCTACTCTTACCCAGCGGAAAATTCCGGGTGGTCACGACATAGAGGGAATTGAAATAGGTGGCATTCTGTCCGGATGAGGAATAGAGGTCATTGCCTCCGATCACCAGAGCCGGAAGAAACCCGCTTTCCCTCCACAACCTGAGGCGCATCCCGAAGGAACGGTCCTGGTTGTAGTTACCTGAATCCATCTCCATCAGGGTCATCCGGTAGCTGAACTCAAAAAACGGTAGAAAGGTGATGTTGAAGTAGTAATTGCCGGTGTCGTAATCAAAACTCCCCGGAGTGACCTCATTGGGCAGGTAGTTGACTCCTGCCATAAAGGCACCGTCTTTCTGCATCATGGCCGAGGGAATGTTCATCAGTCCCGTGGTGCCATTCAAAGGCTGCCCGGTGACCGCAATGGCAAACAGACCCCAAAGCGCGGTCAGGATGATCCTGGTTGATTTTTGATTGAGCATCCCGATTATAGACAAGGCGGATTTAAAACGGCACTGAAGATAAATTCCACATCGATGCAGGTCATCCGCATAATTTGAATCCGTTAAATGGGGCTAAAAATTGATGGGAACGTTCAAAAAACATTATCCGGGGAAACTTCCGGCGGCCCCTTTGTGTTTGGTGCGTCTGCCGTCGTTCCAGTAAGCCCACCACATATCCCAGTTGTTGTTCGACGTTATCAGCACATATTTGACAACTGTAGCTGCAGGTATGACATCCGCCTTCTTGGCCTCGACCGTTTCCATAGGTTCTATCACTGCCTTTTTCAGGTAGTTTTGCAAAGCCACCACAGCGGAGTAATAATCCGTACTATAGAAATTATCCGTCTCCTCGACCTGAATGACCAGGTATTCCCGGAGTGAACTGTTTTTAATCTCCTTGAAGGTCTCAGCCGTCACTTTCCCGAACTGGGAAGGAAGGCTGCACATTCGGTTGATGACCTCCAGGTAGGTTTTGGAATCATTGCGCAGCAGGAGATCTGTTTCCACCTGGGTAAGCTGAAGGTTCTTTTTGTACCAGGCGGCAATTTCTCCGGGGGTAATGAGTTTCATCCCTTCCGGAACGGTAAGGCTGGAATTTCTCAATGCGTCAGGCAGGTCGGTTACGGTTCTGGCAGCCGCCAGCTG
>CAYWTT010000143.1:0-8280 GCA_964461245.1 uncultured Prolixibacteraceae bacterium
TTCGAACTATTCGGACACGACCAGGTTAAAATCATTGCTTAACAGACTGCAATCCAATATGGATGCAGACATTAAACAAAACGGACTTAATTATGCCAGAACCCGGATCTCTTCATACCTTACCCAAAGTGGCATGTTCAGTGAACTATCCGGAGGACTTGATTATTACCGTTTCCTCACGGACCTGACCGTTAATTTCGACAAGAAATATCCTGAAATCAGCAGAAATCTTGCTGAAACTGCAGCCATGCTGTTTAACCGGAAAAACATGGTGGCCTCCGTCACCTGCTCACCAGCAGAACTTCCGCTTTTCCTTGATGAAATCTCTCGGGAAGCTCAATTCATCCCGGAGGGGAATGGTGAAGTCAGGAAATGGGAGTTTGACAACAACAAGGGGAACGAAGCACTTCTATCTGCTTCCAAAGTGCAGTATGTGGTTAAAGGATATAACTTTAAAAAACTGGGGTATGACTGGAATGGCAAACTCAGCGTTCTGAACCAGGTCATCAGCACTGACTGGCTGCAAAACCGGATCAGGGTGATTGGCGGAGCATACGGAGGATTCTCTTCATTTACTCCATATGGTGGAGCCTATTTCATGTCGTACCGTGATCCCAACCTGAAGGAGACCCTTCAGAATTATGATTCGACCTCCGTTTACCTGGAAAAATTCAGTGCTGATCAACTGGCCATGACCCGGTATATCATCGGTACCATAGCCAAGATTGACCAGCCGAAAACGGCTTCCATGAAGGGTAGAAGTGCCATGCAGTATTACTTTGAAAAAACCACCCCCGAAATGCTGGACAAAGAGAGGCAGGAAATCCTTTCAACCACGGCAGAAGATATCAGAGGCATGAAAAAGATGGTCGCCGATATTCTGAAGCAGAATGTTTGGTGTGTCTATGGCAATGAGAGCAAGATCATGGAGAACAAGGATTTGTTCAGGGAGTTGATTTCCATTGAAAATAAATGAAACCATTTTTCAGGATGTCATAAAAGTCATAGTTTTGGATCGTTGGACGGAAAGCTAACCATGGACAATTATAGTTTTCAGCTGTCAGTTATCGGTTTCACTAACCGACAACTGACAATTGAAAACCGACAAACTGCCTGTAATAAATGAACTTAGTTATTATGTTTTAAGTTTGCGTTTACTCGTTACTCGTGCCACTTCGACCGGTCGGGCGGTTCCGGTGACTTTACCTTTTTCACTGGGTGTTCCTGAAGTTCTTTCAGCAACACTTCCACCGCTTTTTCAATGCAGGGATCCTGACCTTTGACCAGTTGTTCGGGGCGGTCTACCACTTCTATATCCGGGTAAACCCCCACTCCTTCGATGATCCATTTCTCATTCTCATCAAAAATCCCGAATCGGGGTACTGAAATATAACCCCCGTCAACCAGCCTTGCATTGCCTGAGATTCCGACCAGACCACCCCAGGTGCGGGTACCAATCAGTTTGCCCAAACCCAATTTTTTAAAGAAATAGGGGAATGCATCTCCCCCCGATGAGGAATAACCGTTGATCAGCATCACTTTGGGACCGTCATGTGCTACGCCGGGGGCCCTGGAAGGCATCAATCCGTTGCGGTGCCAGTATACCAGGGTATGGCGGTCAAGCAGGTCAGCCATGCGATCGGGAATGAATCCGCCACCGTTGTAACGGTCGTCAATGATCAGTGCCTCTTTGTCATGATAGGCATACATTCCCCTGAACAGTTCCCGGTTCCCTTCCTGAGCCGTATTCGGAACATGAATATAACCGATTTTCCCTCCTGACAATTTATCCACCATGGCCCTGCGCTCGTTCACCCAGTTGAAATACCTCAATTCCAGCTCACTCGGAATGGGTTTTATGAGTGAGGTACGCTCCTTATCTCCGTTGGATTTGCTGCTTACGGTAATCTCCACTTTCTTGCCTGCCAGATTTTCCAGGAACAGGTAGGGATTATCGGCAGTTGTAACCTCCCTGCCATTGATGCGGAGCAGGTAATTGCCATCCTTTACATCCACTCCCTGTTCGGTGAGCGGTGACCGTCTGGAATCATTCCAGTTCTCGCCCGCATAAATTTTAGCAATCCGGTATCTTCCGACAGATTCGTCAGCAACCAGTTCAGCTCCGAGTAAACCTGTATCAATCCTTTTAACACGTTTGAAATCTCCCCAGTCTACATAGGAGTGACCGGCATTGGACTCTGAAACGATCTCATTCAGAATATAATCAAGGTCGGCACGGTGACTCACATAGGGAAGCAAAACCCCATAGCGTGCCTTAACCTCTGGCCAGTTTACCCCATGCAGATTGTTCACATAAAAATAGTCGCGGAAAATACGCCAACCATCGGCATAAATCTGATCCCACTCTTTCCGTGGATCGATCTTCATCTCCATCCGTTCCAGATTCAGTTTTCCGGCTCCCGGTTTCTGTCCGGGGGTCAGCTTGATAATACCGTAATCCTGACCTGAGCGGTACAGGGCCATCTTTCCGTCAGAAGACGGGGTGGCCATTATGACCTTGTCAAGGATCTCTTCTGCTTTTTCCTCCGTGATGTTGTATTTCATCAGCTTTCCATCGCTCAGATAGAGCAGTCCGCCCTCGACTGCCCCTGCCATTCTGTAGTCACCCGATTCACCTGGAAGGGCAATGATGCGGTTGCTGATACCCTCAAAGTTGATTTCCACTTTTACCTCTTTTTGGGCAGGTTCAGCCGCTGCCGGCTTGTTTTTATCCGGCTTTTTCGGAGCAACCGGTTTTTCTTGGGCTTTTGCAGTCACAAGGGAATCATTTTCTGCCTTTTTCTCTGGTTGCACAGGTTCCACATCATTCTTATCCTTAAAAAGCTTGGGACCGTCCGATTTCAGCACAATTGCGTAGATCCGGGTGGCCTTGTTGTACAGGTAGTCAAATTCAAAACTGGAAAAAGCCAGATTAAAATCACGGTTTGAGGTGAAGAAGAGGTAATTACCACAGGCAGAAAACAGGGGTTCATCATCGGCAAAGGTGCCGTCAGTAACCTGGGTTCTCCCACCTGACGCGATTTCATATATCCAGATGGCCGGTTGTTCGTTGTCAGCCTCCTTGGGATAAGTGATCCATCGCGAATCGGGAGAAAAGTCATAACTTCTGATCTCGTTGTACACGCCATGATCCACCTCCGTGAGTTTTCCGGAGGAGACTTCCAGCAGCCACAAATTCAGCGTCCGGTCGGAAAAAAGCAGGTACCGACTGTCGGGCGACCATACCGGAGCATATTTCCAGGCAGAAGAATTAAAGGTGATCTGTTTCGGTACCGCCCCTTTTTTATTCTCCAACAGATAGATCTCATACTCGCCGGTTTTATCCGAATAATAAGAGATGTATTTTCCATCGGGCGACCAGGTGGGAAAAATTTCACGAATTCCCTGGCTTTGGGTCAGGTTTTCCGTAATTCCGTTCTCAGCAGGGACTGAAAACACATCCCCCCTGGCATCGAATAAGGCCCGCTTACCCGTAGGAGAAACCGCAAAACTTTGGATATCCTCTTTAACATTTTTCAAATAGGGGATCAGATTGGGATTGTCAAAATTAATTTGGACCACGACCTTTTCCGCCAATCCTGTGAGAAGGTTCAATTTGTAAAGGTATCCCCCGTTCTCATAAACCAGCTGACCACCTTCACCCGAAGGCCACATTACATCAAAATCCTTGTGGAAGGTAACCTGTTTAGTCTCCTTTGTTCTGGTATTATACTGCCATATATTCAGCTTCAAGTCCCGGTCAGATGAAAAGTAGATATTATCTCCATACCAGGTAGGCAATTGGTCGGTACCTTTGAAATCGGTAATCTGTTCAGAATTGTTTTTCTTCAGGTCATATATCCAAAGATCGGTGGCCCTGCCTCCCAGGTATCGTTTCCAGGTACGGAATTCACGGTCAACCGGGGTAAATACGATTTGGGATGCATCGGGAGAGAAAACAGCAAAACCGCCGTTCACCAGGGGCAGAGGTTTTTCCAGACCTCCATCCAGGCTGACGAGGAAATAACGGCCATTCCGCTCGCCAAAAGTAGTTCGGTTCGCACGAATGAGGATCTGTTTGCTGTCGGGAGTCCAGTCCAACACAACATCATCCCATCCGCCACGGGGAGGCATGATTCCGACAGAATTGTACCACGTCAGCTGCCTGGGGGTTCCCCCCCGGGATGGCATGACAAAAACCTGGCGACTACCAGAATATTCCCCTGAAAAGGCTATCCATTGGCCATCAGGGGATATTTTCGGAAAAAGCTCAAGCCCCTCATGTGAGGTCAGTCTTTTGGCCTCTCCTCCTTTTGCATCTACCGTCCAGATATCCCCCGCATATACGAAGGCAATCAGGTTGTTGTTTATATCAGGAAACCTGAGCAATCTGGCATCTTCAATGGCCGATAAACGGAAAGTACTGACAGCCAGAAATGTCAGGATCAATAAACTTAATTCAATCTTTTTCATGGTAACAATTTTAAGTATGGGAGGGCCAATTTACGCTATTTGGTGAAAATTTGAAATAATTGAAGTTCTATTCAACGAAAATATTATTTTTGTGCCGCGATTCAGCCGAGAGGACACAGCAGCCATTAGGGGAGTGGACCTGTCTCAGGCGGAAATACGCACGAATTCTTAAAATAAAAGATTATTTCTTCGGGGTGTGGCGCAGTTGGTAGCGCGCGTCGTTCGGGACGACGAGGCCGCTGGTTCAAGTCCAGTCACCCCGACTTTTTTTTTCAGCGGGTTTTCGCTTTTCTTTTCCTTCAATTGCCTGCTATTATTCCTTCGTTCTTATCGAAAATACTTCCACCGTCGCTTATACTTAAAACCATTTTCCCTCCCTGGATCTTTTTAAAAAGGCAGGAGTCCATTGCCGGTTTTACCGGTCCGCGTTTCACAGGGATGTCCCCAAAATATGCCAGGAACGCCGGAAAAGTATATTTCGGCTGATATCAGAAACTTCATTTATCCGGTCCTTAAAAGAATATTCCAGCGGGACAGTTCCAAAACATTAAACTAAAATTTCTGACTGTTAATAAAGTTTTCAATATTATTTCCACTTTCCCATTAATTTTCTTGTAAATTATGAAAATAAGATTTAAATTGCCGCTTAATAAAAATGAGGAAGAGCTCGAATTTATTTCGGGCATATGGGATCTATTTAAAAATGTAATATTCTGGTTTATAGGCGATTAATTGTATGATTAACTTTGAATTTTAAGTATAAGAAATTTTATGTTTACCCTATACCCAGATCGAATAATGGGCTGTGACACGCTTTGATCGCTGTTATATATCAACGGTGAGAACAAGTTTCCGGTTATTTTGTTTTACATTAAAAAAATCCCTCCAAGAAGATAAAACAAGGACAAACAAATAACTGAAATTTAAAACGAAGTAGTATGAAAAAATTTCTACCTTTCTTCAACATGCTCGTGATAGCTTTTATGCTATTGATGAGCTATGAAAGTTCTGCTCAGTGTACCTGTAACAAGCAAAACCAGGATTATTCCCTGATCAATGTTTTTCTTGGCGATGTGACCGGAACTGCTCTCCCGTCTGATTACGAATGTGATTCAGACAATCCCGAATCGAAGGTGTATGTATGGGCCATTTTCCAGGGTAATGACACCCGTTATTCGTTATATGTGGAATACGATCTCATGTTCGACGGTGTGCTGCAAAGGCACTTTAATCACTGTTTCTACCCCAAGCAAGCCATTCCTACCAATATACCGGTATTAATCGATACCCTTAATTGGACCTGCGGAGCTGAAGTTACTCTTGAAAATTACTTCATGTCGTGGCAGGCAAACAGTAACTCCAACAACTGTGGTTGCAACTACCATGGATGTTTTTCCACGCCTTTGGCTATTATTGTAAGATCGCCCCTGATTCCCCGGATGGAATACAAGGCCGCCTGCACATCAGGTTCGGAAGCTGAAACAGTGACTTTTACCGATGCTTCCACCGGAGGCAATCCCTATGTGATCGGAAATCCATACAGTTATCTGTGGAATTTTGGACCTGCTTCCGACTACACCATTACCTCGGGATCGGTTACCTCCAGCCCGGTTTCGGTCAGGTTCCACACTCCCGGGAACAAAACGGTAAGTTTGACTGTGACCGACTCTACCCTGATTTCAAAAACCGTGACTGACACAACAGTGCCTGTGTCTGCCTGCTTCCATATTGTTACCGGTGCACAGCCCGGAAATTTTGAATGTTCTGATAATTCACAAATTTCAGCCTGGCTTGATTCCGGAGGAAATGCCGTGACTGCAGGACAAACAGGCAGTGTCAGCTGGACCCATTCCCCTGATCCTTATACTCTTACAGATGGTTGTTCGAACTATACCGGATCAGTTACGTTAACTTTCAAAGGAACGGATGCTGCTTCTAATACGGTGACCACCAGCGCAGTGCTCACCATTAAGGACACTACCGATCCTCAGATCAGCCAGGCCGCAACCGCTGGTGAAAGTGAATGCCAGGGCACTGATCCTTCAGCCAATACGGACTACACCACATGGCTTGCCAATCATGGCGGAGCTGCTGCCACCGATAACTGTGACGCAGCCCTAGTGTGGACTAACAATGCAGCCACCCAAACCTGGACGGGAACTTGCACAAAGACCATCACCATTACCTTTACCGCCACCGATGATTGCGGAAATGACGCATCTACTTCTGCGGTGTTTACTATTAAAGATACCACTGCACCTGAAATCACCAAGAAAGCTGCCAATGGTTCCAATGAATGCCAGGGAGTAGATCCTTCAGCCAATACAGGCTATACCGCATGGTTGGCCAACCACGGCGGAGCAACGGCTACAGAGCTTTGCGGAAATGGTGTGACCTGGTCTTATACTCCGGGAAGCTGGAGCGGTGGATGCACCAATTCAGTCACTGTCGTGTTCAAAGCAGCCGATGATTGTGGAAATTATCAGACAACTTCGGCCAATTATACCATCACCGATACGACTGCTCCATCCTTTGCCTGTCCGATGCCGATCACACAGCCTGCTGACCTGGATAAAACCTATGCAACCATCACTATTCCTGTTCCTGTGGTTACTGAAGCCTGCGGCGGCTATACACTGGTCAACTCCAGAACCAATACAGCCGATGCAAGCGGACAGTATGACATCGGTACCACCACAGTTTCCTACACTGCCACCGATGATTGCGGGAACTCTTTCAACTGTTCATTTACCGTAACCGTGGTGGATGAACAGTCACCGGGCCTTACCTGCCCCGGAAACCTTACCGGGATCAGCTGTAAAGAAAATGTCCCTGCCGCATATGCCAACCTGGATGAATTCATTACTGAAGGAGGCATTGCCACCGATAACCAGGGATTGGACACCTTAAGCTTTACCATGCTCAGCGAAGTGTCCGACGGGAAAACCTGCCCGGAAATCATTACCAGAACGTACCAGATTTCAGATAAGGACGGGAACAAGGCCTCCTGTCAGCAGACCATCACGGTAGATGACAATACGGCACCTACGTTCACGATACTGCCGGTCAATAAAACAGTGGAATGCGACGGAGAAGGCAATACAAACGAACTGTATTTCTGGCTCGAGAGCCCCATGGCGACCGACAACTGCGGCATACCTGAAATCAAGAATAATTACAGGGAAGCCATGTTCACCCTCGGATGCGGCCGCACAGAAGCGATCACCGTTACCTGGACCGCCTCCGACCAATGCGGAAATTCGGCCACTGCATCGGCCACCTTTACCATTGTGGATACCACACCGCCTTCCTTTATCGTTCCTGCAAGGGATACCGTTCAGGCCAATGAGGAATGTGTGTACGATGCCAGTCCGGGTGTAACCGGATATCCGACATCGGTTGATGATGACTGTTCCGACATGGCGTTATCACCGGTATACAAGGACGTGATTTCAAAAGGGACAAAACCCGGAGAACAGATTATCACCCGCACCTGGACGGTTACCGACGATTGCGGAAACGCATCATCCCAGGATCAGATCATCGTTGTTCTGGGCGGTATTGCTCCCCCGGAACTTGTCTTGCATGAGGCCTGCGTCTATCTGAGCAAATATGGTAAATGGACGCTCAGTCCGCAGGAATTGAAAGCCATTGTAAAAGGTTCTGCAGCCAATTGCGGAACGGCGGAAGATCTTACCTTTACTTATTCACGCACCTCCTTTGAATGTAAAGATGCTGTGGCTGGTAAAATTCCTGTCGTGGTCACTGCTTCCGATTTAAAAGGTAATACCGCTACCGGCACGACTT